>NZ_BJWE01000001.1 GCF_007990205.1 Pediococcus parvulus
AACCTTTAGTTAATTAAATAATCTTCATTCTGATTACGTTTTGTAGTTTAAATGAAGATTATTTTTGATAATAAATTAAGGCTTGCACTGTATGCTGTCCTATAATATTGATTAGAAAACTGGCTAAGTTTTATTAAATCGTTTTAATTGCTTTTTTTATTGCAGGGCGGTATTATTTTATATGTGTCGATATCGTGACTTAGTGTGCGCTCGAGAGGAGGAAATCGTTTTTGGCAAAGGCAATTCCAGAAGATCTTATTGATCAAATTCGAACCTCTGTGAACATTGTTGATGTGATTGGTCAATATGTTCAATTAAAAAAACAAGGAAAGAACTTTTTTGGACTTTGTCCATTTCATGAAGAAAAGACAGCGTCATTTTCGGTTTCGGAATCGAAACAAATTTTTCACTGCTTTAGTTGTGGTCGAGGAGGAAATGTGTTTAAGTTCTTAATGGAACTTAATCACATTGAGTTTCCAGCGGCCGTTAAACAAATTGCAGATTTTGCGAGCATCAAAATTCCAACTGAGTACACGGCGACAACTAATAATGCCGCTCAAAATAGTGAGCAAAACCAGCTGATTAGTTTATATGATCAAACTGCAAAGCTGTATACACATGTCTTATTGAATACTGAAATGGGGCAACCAGCATTAGATTATTTGCATGGGCGAGGTTTAACTGATGAAGTCATCACTAAATTTCAACTGGGTTTTGCGCCTGGTGAGCAACTATTAAAAGAATTCTTTGATGAAAAAAAGATTGATTATCAGTTATTGCGTCAATCTGGTTTATTTATTGAAGATCAACAAGGAAATTTACGTGATCGTTTCAGGGGAAGAGTGATGTATGCCATCAAAAATCCTCAAGGTCACGTCATTGCTTTTTCTGGGAGAATTTTAAACAAAGCGGATTCTCAGGCTAAGTACATTAACAGCCCAGAAACTAAAATTTTTAGTAAAGGTAATGTCCTTTATAATTTTGATATTGCTAGATCGGCTATTCGTCAAGAAAAGCGAGCAATTTTATTTGAAGGTTTTATGGATGTTATTGCGGCTTATCAATCAGGAGTAACGAATGGCATTGCTTCCATGGGAACAAGCTTTACCAATGACCAAATTTATTTGCTTCAGCGAACAACGCCACAACTTGACATTTGTTATGATGGCGATGATCCTGGACAAGCGGCGATTAATCGTGCTCTTGATGCTTTTGGCCAAAATAGCAGACTAAAACTGAGTGTCATTGAAATTCCCGATAAACTGGACCCAGATGAGTACGTTCGTCAACATGGATTTGAGCAGTTTAAAGAAATTGTCCATTCGGCTCGTTTAACACCAACCGCTTTCAAGCTGGTCTATTTAAAACGAGATTTTAATTTAAATAATGAAGCTGATCAATTAACTTACATTGAGCGAGCGCTAAAGGAAATCAGTCAATTAGGTTCTACAGTAGAACAAGATTTATATCTCAACCAATTAGCTAAAGATTTCGGGGTTCAGGCGCAAGATCTGACGCATCAATTGCGACAAATGCGATCACAGCAAAGTGTCAATAATCATCAGCAGCAAGTTACTCAAACTCCGGCACCACCCATCAGTCGAGAATATCATCGACAACAAGTAAAGCTAGGAAAAGTTGAGATTGCGGAAGAACGATTACTGAACTATTTACTTTATGATCATAACGTTTGGCTGAAGCTTTCTGGATTGCCAGATTTTCATTTTGTGCATGAAAAATATCAAACTATCTATATGTTGGCAACCGGCTACTTCGAGAATCATGATTCTTACGATTCGGCTGCTTTCATGGACTTTGTGCACGACAATGAGCTTCAAAATGTGATTGCAGAATTAGATTTACAAGATTTGGATGTTGAAAACATTGATCAAGCTGTTAACGACTATGTTAAAGTAATCATGGCAGAGGCACCACTTAGTCAACAAATCACCTCCAAGAAAAAATCACTCGATGAAGCAAAGAAAATGGGTAACACGGAACTACAACAAAAACTAGCAATTGAGCTAATTGATTTATATCGCCAGCGCCAAGATGCTTAACACGTTCATGGGAGGACTTAACTATGGCAAAAAAAGTTACAAGCAAAACAACAACTGAAAAAAAGGCAACCACCACTAAAAAGACTGCACCAAAGAAAGCAGTTACAAAGAAAACGACAAGAAAAACAGCAGCTAAGAAATCAGTATCTGCCAAAAGTCCGGATAATGTATTTAATACTAAGGCCTACAAAAAAGAAGTTAATGCGCTGATTAAGGCAAATAAAGCTGGTAAGCAGCTTAAGTATGACGAACTCTCTGATAAAATTGCAATTCCTTTTAAATTAGATGCACGTCAAATTGATGATCTCATTCAAAAGGTTGAAGATGCTGGTATTAGCGTTGTAGACGAGAATGGTGATCCCAGTACACGTGCCTTAAAAGCTCAAAAAATTACAAAAAAAGAATTAGATGATACTAAAGCTCCAGCTGGCGTTAAGATCAATGATCCAGTTCGGATGTACCTCAAAGAAATCGGTCGCGTACCTTTGTTGACGGCTAAGCAAGAAGTTGAACTTGCTTTAAGAATCGAAAAAGGTGAAGAGAGTGCTAAACAGGAACTAGCAGAAGCAAACTTACGACTTGTTGTGTCAATCGCAAAACGCTATGTCGGTCGTGGTATGCAGTTTTTGGACTTAATCCAAGAAGGTAACATGGGCCTGATGAAGGCGGTCGAAAAGTTTGATTATCGTAAGGGATTCAAGTTTTCCACTTACGCGACTTGGTGGATTCGTCAGGCAATTACGCGTGCCATTGCTGACCAGGCACGAACAATTCGAATTCCAGTTCACATGGTTGAAACCATTAATAAGTTAATTCGAATTCAACGACAGTTACTTCAAGATCTTGGTCGGGAACCCACACCTGAAGAAATTGGTGCTGAAATGGATATGCCTACTGAAAAGGTTCGCGAAATTCTAAAGATTGCTCAAGAACCAGTTTCATTGGAAACACCAATTGGTGAAGAAGATGATTCTCATTTAGGCGACTTCATCGAAGATCAGGATGCAACTAGTCCTGCCGATCATGCGGCTTATGAATTGTTAAAAGAACAACTAGAAGGCGTTTTGGATACTTTGACTGATCGAGAAGAAAATGTCTTGCGACTGCGCTTTGGGTTAGACGATGGTCGGACGCGAACACTTGAAGAAGTTGGTAAAGTGTTTGGTGTTACGCGTGAACGTATTCGTCAGATTGAAGCAAAGGCTTTAAGAAAATTACGTCATCCTTCAAGATCAAAACAGTTGAAAGATTTCTTGGAATAATATTTATTTGGCTTATTAATTTTAGAATCCAAAGTAAAAGTACGCTTTTTACTTTGGATTTTTTTTTTAGGACAATTATTTAGGCGTGATATAATAATTAAAAAAAGAAAAAGGGTACTTTTTATGAATGCAGATAAACTTTCAAATCGTCTTCAAACCGTTGCCAATTTTATCGAGTCCGGCTCTCGAATTGCAGATATTGGTTCTGATCATGCCTATTTGCCAGTATTTTTAGCTAAAAATAAGCAAATTGAGTTTGCAATTGCGGGTGAAGTTGTCAAAGGGCCGCATGAAAATGCGACCAATGAAATTAACGAACAAGGTGTGCAAGGGGTAGTTAATTCTAGGCTTGGTGATGGATTAGAAGTCGTTTCTCCTGAAGACCACATTGACACCATTGTTATCGCTGGAATGGGTGGCACTTTAATTGCTCAAATTCTAGAAGCTGGCAAAGAAAAGCTTCAAGGGGTGACAACTTTAGTTTTGCAACCAAATGTAGGGGAGAATCGAGTTCGTAATTGGCTAATGATTCATCAGTACGAAATTACAAAAGAGCAAATTTTAAAAGAAGATCATCATATTTATGAAGTTATTGTCGCAAAAAAAACAACGGAACGTATTACTTATTCGGCAGAACAGCTTTTGTTTGGACCAAAACTGTTGCAAATTTTACCCAATCAAATTTTCCGAGAAAAATGGGAAGCGGAACTTGCTAGAGAACGGACAGCCGTACAACAAATGGAACATGCAAAAAAAGTTCCGCAAGATCGCATCGACAAGCTAAATCACAAAACGGAAATGATTAAGAAGGTACTGAAACTTGAAAATTAGAGATTTTATTGCACAACTCGAAAAATTTGCACCCAAAGAACTTGCTGAATCTGGTGATCCAATTGGCTTGCAAATTGGTAATCTAGATAATGAATTCACAAAAGTTCTTGTCACGTTAGATGTCCGTCCGGAAGTGGTTGAAGAGGCTATTGCCAAACATTGTGACTTGATTATTGCCCACCATCCGGTCATGTTTCGACCGGCACATAATTTGGACCTGGCTAATCCACAAAATAAGATGTATGCCAATATCATCAAACATAATATTACAGTTTATGCGGCGCATTCAAATTTAGACGCTGCAGAAAATGGGATGAATGACTGGTTAGCTGAGAAATTGAACTTAAACAACGTCAACCGTTTGCTTAATGGTTATACAGATAATCAAGGCAACCGATTTGGTATGGGCAGAGTCGGCGATTTATCTAAAAAAATGTCGGTATTAGAATTTGCAACAAAGATTAAACAAGTTTTTGACTTACAAGGTTTACGAATTGTATCCCAAAATCCGGGCCAGATGATTTCACGAGTTGCCGTTCTTGGCGGTGATGGTGGCAAATTTTATCCACAAGCTTTGAGCAAAAAAGCTGAAGTCTTTGTAACTGGTGACATATACTACCATACGGGTCATGATATGTTGGCCACAGGGTTAAATGCTATTGATCCAGGCCATAACATTGAAAAAATTTGCATTCCCCAGTTAGCAAGCTTATTTCGTTCGTGGAACAGTGTAAAAACTAATGGTATTGAAATTGTTGAATCCAGAGTAAATACAAACCCGTTTATTTTTATTTAAACAATTAGAATGGAGGAATTAAATTTGAATCCAGATAATCTGACCAATGCAGTTCAAGAAGCACTTGCAGAGGCACAAAAAGTCGCCGTTAATCGAAAACACCAAACAATTGGGATTCCGGAACTTTTTAAGTTTTTGGCTCAGCCAGATCAAATGGCAGGGACCTTATTTGGTGAACTTGGGTTAGCCAATCAAGATTTGCAAGCTGAAATTGACCGAGAATTAGATGCCACGTCTGTAGTCGAAGGAGAAAATGTTCAGTATGGACAAACATTGAGTAGTAGCCTATTTAAACTCTTTCAAGAAGCTGAACGTTTAAGCAAAAAATTGGGTGATGAATACATTTCCTCTGAAATCGTTGTGCAGGCCTTACTACAAATAGATGATCCACTGTCCATTTTTCTTAAGAAAAACGGCGTTAAACCTAAAGAGTTAGCAAAAGAAATTAAAAAAATGAGAGGAGGAGATCACGTGACATCCAAAGATCAAGAAACACAGTACAAGGCGTTAGAAAAATATGGGGTCGATATGGTAAAACTTGTTCATGCCGGACATCAAGACCCCATCATTGGTCGGGATGAAGAAATTATGGATGTTATCCGTATCTTATCACGTAAAACTAAGAATAATCCGGTTCTAATTGGTGAGCCGGGAGTTGGAAAAACGGCCATTGTTGAAGGATTAGCGCAACGAATTGCACGGAAAGATGTGCCAGACAATTTAAAGGATAAAATTATTTTTTCGTTAGATATGGGGTCTTTGATTGCGGGGGCTAAATATCGTGGTGAGTTTGAAGAACGTTTGAAGGCTGTTTTAAAGGCCGTTAAGAAATCGGATGGTAAAATCATCCTATTTATTGATGAAATTCATAATATTGTTGGCGCTGGTAAAACAGAAGGTAGTATGGATGCCGGAAATTTATTAAAACCCATGTTAGCTCGTGGTGAATTGCATCTCATCGGGGCAACTACACTTGATGAATACCGTGAATATATGGAAAAAGATAAAGCGCTAGAACGACGCTTCCAACGTGTTTTAGTGAAAGAGCCTTCTATCGAAGACACAATCAGTATCCTCCGTGGATTGAAAGAAAGCTTTGAAATTCATCATGGCGTTAAAATTCATGATAATGCAATTGTGGCTGCTGCAAATCTGTCAAATCGTTACATTACTGACCGTTATTTGCCAGATAAAGCTATTGATCTAATTGATGAGGCATCGGCAACCATTCGGGTAGAGATGAATTCAAGCCCAACCGAACTTGATCAAACTAATCGTCAATTAATGCGGATGGAAGTTGAAGAAACGGCGCTTAAAAATGAAACTGATGAGGCTTCTAAAAAACGTTTAGGGGAATTAAATTCAGAATTAGCTAACACACGAGAAAAGAAAAACAGTCTTCAAAAACAGTGGGAATCAGAAAAAAAAGCTATTCAGACCGTTAGTAATAAACGAACCGAATTGGACGAAGCCAAACATAAACTTGAAGAAGCCGAAAATAGTTATGATTTGGAACAGGCTGCCAAACTTCAACACGGGGTTATCCCAAAATTACAAGCTGAACTTACTAGTTTACAAAACAAAGAACAAAAAGATTCTGACCATTGGTTGGTTGAACAATCTGTCACAGAAAATGAAATTGCCACTGTTGTTAGCAAAATGACCGGGATTCCAGTCAACAAATTGGTAAAAGGGGAACGTGAAAAACTACTGCATTTGGCAGATAGTTTACATGAACGCGTCATTGGTCAAAATGAAGCAGTTGATGCTGTTGCGGATGCCGTTTTACGTTCACGGGCTGGACTTCAAGATCCTAACCGACCGTTGGGATCCTTTATGTTTTTAGGGCCCACAGGAGTAGGAAAAACGGAACTCGCAAAAGCACTTGCAGAAAACCTTTTTGATTCCGAACAGCATATGGTTCGAATTGATATGTCAGAATATATGGAAAAAGAATCAGTCTCTCGTTTAGTGGGTGCTGCTCCTGGATATGTTGGTTATGAAGAGGGCGGCCAACTAACGGAAGCGGTTCGCCGTAATCCGTATACCATTGTTTTGTTTGATGAAATTGAGAAAGCTCATCCAGACGTGTTTAATATTTTGCTTCAAGTTTTGGATGATGGTCGTTTAACTGATGGGCAAGGGAGAACCGTTGATTTTAAGAATACGATTTTAATTTTGACATCAAACTTAGGTTCCGACATTCTCTTGCATGGAGTTGATGAAAACGGAGATATTTCTGAATCTGCTAAACAAGCCGTTCAGCAACTCACCCAAACTAAATTTAAGCCAGAGTTTTTAAACCGAATTGATGATATTATTATGTTTGCCCCACTAAATATAAAGGATATTGAAAAAATTGTTGGTAAGCTGATTAACCAACTATCAACAAGATTAGCAGATCAGGCTATTCAGTTGGAAATTTCTACGGCTGCTGAGGAATGGATTGCTAAACAGGGTTACGATCCGGCTTACGGGGCGCGGCCGTTACGGCGCTACATTTCAACAGAGGTAGAAACACCACTGGCCAAAGAGATTATTTCACAACGAATTAAACCTCACACCAAGGTTGAAATTGATTTGGATTCTGATCATTTAGTTTTCAAAAATAATACATTAGAAGAAAAATAAGGACAAAAAAACGAAGATGATAGGTCATCTTCGTTTTTCTTTAAAAAGATTTATTTAACTGAATCACTTTTAGATAATAAGCTAATACCATTGGAAGTAATCAAAGCTGCAACGGCAGCAATAATACCAATAGTCAAAGGTTTATACGTCATGACTTCAAGGGCACCCCCGACAGCTCCAATAACTTCACCAAAAATAAATGACCAGAAAATAACGACAATTTGTTTCATTACAGGACACCTCGCAATCAGAAATAGTTTAGCACAATTTCAACAAAAATCAACCGATTTAAAGCGTTGCTAGTTCATTATTGATGATATTTTTGTATAATGAAAGTAATGAAACTTATTGGGAAGAGAGGTGACATTATGGCTTTTGTGCCGTTACAAGTCACAAGCAGTTATAGTTTATTACAAAGTACAACACGAATTAGTGAATTAGCAAAAGCGGCTAAGCAAAGGGGATTTTCTTCACTTGCTCTTACGGATACGAATATTATGTATGGGCTGGTTGATTTCTATAATGCATGCCGAAAAGAAGGCATTAAGCCTATTCTTGGATTAAAACTGGAGTTATTTGGCGCACTCGACGCAACCAATCGTTTTCCGGTGATTCTTTTAGCTAAGGACCAAATTGGTTATCAGCACCTCATGAAAATTAGTACTCTTAAGAATACACAAACTAGTGAATCAGATCTTTTTTACAAACAAATTACGGACCTACTATCACATCTTTACATCATTTTTCCTGCCAACAGCTCTGAACTAGTGACATTAGTTGAACGTGGTGATACGCAGGCTGCACAAAATTTGCTGGAACAAATTCAAACTTTTGCTGATGAGCAAAGTGTTTTAATCGGGGTAAATGTTCAGCAGTCTGCAGTGCTTCAAAATACGCTTCAACAAATGGCAAAGTTGACGCAAACTGCCACTGTCGCACTTCCAGAAGTTAACTATCTTAATTCCACGGATCACTTTGCTACCCAAGTCTTGCGTGACATTGATAAGGGCGAAGTTATTCGAAATCCGGAACAATTTGAAAACTATCAAGGAAATAACTGGTTACACCCAGAAAAAGATTATGAGGTAATTTATCAAGAAAATCAATTAACGGCAGCCATGGAATTAACGGCTACAATTGCCGAAAATTGTAATGTGACCTTGAAATTTAAGAAACCAGAACTTCCTGAATTTACAGTTCCTGAGGGGCTAGATTCAAAAACTTATTTGCAACAATTAACACAAAGAGGATTAACAGAGCGCCTTCAAGGAAAAAAACTAGATTCAGATGCTTATCAACAGCGGTTAAGCCACGAGCTGAACGTGATCGATCAAATGGGGTTTGATGATTATTTCTTAATCGTGTGGGATGTCATGAATTTTGCGCATCATAATGATATTACAACAGGACCAGGACGAGGATCTGCAGCTGGTTCTTTAGTGGCCTACTGCTTGCAAATCACCGATGTTGACCCCTTAGAGTATGATCTTTTGTTTGAAAGGTTTTTGAATCCTGAACGCGCACAGATGCCGGATATTGATCTGGATATTCCAGATAATAAACGGGACGAGGTACTAGCATATGTACATGATAAATACGGCCACACTCATGTTTCGCAGATCATCACTTTCGGGACTTTGGCTGCTAAACAGGCCTTAAGGGATGTGGGGCGTGTATTTGGAATGGCTCCTTATGAAATTAACTCACTAAGCAAACTGGTTCCCAGCGTTTTGAAAATTACTTTAGACGATGCGGTTAAACAGTCGCAAAAGCTACAAAATTGGATAGCCGACAGTTCTAAAAATAAGTTATTATTTGAAATTGCCCATCAAATTGAGGGATTACCGCGGCACTATTCAACGCATGCAGCCGGCGTGGTTTTAAGTGCCCAAAACCTGAGTGATGTGGTGCCTTTGCAATCAGGGAGTGATGAACTTTTACTAACCCAATATCCTAAAGATACTGTTGAAGCCCTTGGTTTGTTAAAAATGGATTTTCTAGGTCTTCGGAATCTCAGCATTATGGCAAACGCAATTCGCATCATTACCAAGACAAAAAATCCACAGTTTAAAATTTCAGATGTCCCCCTGGATGACAAAAAAACATTACAACTTTTTCAAACTGCTGATACGACTGGTGTTTTTCAATTTGAATCAGCGGGGATCCGAAATGTTTTACGTCAGTTGCATCCAGAAACATTTGATCTAGTGGCGGCAGTGGATGCCTTGTATCGGCCTGGACCAATGGAAAATATTGAAACCTTTATTAAGCGTAAAAAAGGGCAAGAACCAGTACGATATCCAGATCCAACACTTGAACCAATTTTAAAAAGTACATTTGGTATTCTGGTTTATCAAGAACAAGTTATGCGAGTTGCCTCAGTTATGGGTGGTTTTTCCCTTGGAGAAGCCGATTTATTAAGACGAGCGATGAGTAAGAAAAAACGTTCAGTTATTGATGAAATGAAGGCAAAATTTGTTTCTGGAGCATTAAAAAAAGGTTATTCCAAGCAAACAGCTAAACAAGTTTATGATTATATCGAACGGTTTGCAAATTATGGATTCAATAAATCACATGCTGTGGCATATTCGAAAATGGCTTTTGAATTAGCTTACTTAAAAGCACATTATCCTGCAGCATTCTTTGCAGCCTTGATGAATTCAGTTATTAACAATCCCGGCAAAATTAAGCTTTATCTATCAGAAGCCAAACAACATGACATTCAGGTTTTGGCGCCCAATATTAATATTAGTCAATCGACATTTATTTTAAAAAATGATCACATTGTTTTCGGACTTTCTTGTATTAAAGGTGTCCGTCGTGATTTCGTTTCTGATATCTTGACGGAACGAAAGAAAAATGGCAATTTTCTCGATTTGCAAGCATTTTTACAACGCATACCCGTTAAATGGCTGAAACAAGATCTAATGGAAGCTCTTATTTATGCCGGAACTTTTGATTCATTTGGTTACAATCGGGCAGAACTCTTGAATGTTTTACCGGATCTTTTAAATGGTGTTTCCTTGAGTGGCAGTAGCATGAGCTTATTTGAAAAACTGACTCCAAAGATTTCCAAAATGCCAGATTTAGCTTTAGATATTAAGTTAGAAAAGGAAAACGAATTTTTGGGGGCCTATTTGTCGGGGCATCCTGTTGAACAATTTGATCAATTACGCAAACGATTCAAAATAACAGATGTTTTAAGCTTAAATGTAAATCAATCAGCAATTTGTTTGCTTTATATCAATAAAACACGGGTTATTCGCACCAAACGTGGCGAACAAATGGCCTTTGTAACCGGTAGTGATCTTACTGGTGAAATTGATATAACCGTTTTTCCTGACCAATATAAGATTACTGCGGATCTTTTAGAAAAAGGACATGTAATTTTGGTGCAAGGCAAAGTAGACGAACGCAATGGGCTTCAAATTATTGCCAATCGCATTCAATTGGCCAATCGCATTGAGAAAAACGAAGATTCGCTTAAACAACGGTGGGTATTAAGAATTCAAGAAGAAACACCGCTGATTCGGAAACGCTTGGAACAAATTTTAAGGGATAATCCCGGTTCAATTCCTGTCCTATTGTTCTATCCGAAAACGGATAGAAAAATTTTGTTAGAAAAACAACTTTGGGTAAGCAATTCTGATGAAACAAATTCAGCGCTTACAAACCTGTTAGGTAAAGGAAATGCTGTTTTGCAATCTATGAAAAGTACTGGTATCTAGGGATTTGTAAGTGATGTTTTTCGATAAGAATACAGACATTCAAATGTAAAAGTGTTAAAATTATACTTGAAGTTTGTGAAACTCAATAATTTTTTACTTGAGGTGAAGAAATGAAACGCATTGGTATTTTAACCAGTGGTGGCGATGCACCAGCTATGAACGCTGCAATTCGTGCAGTTGCACGGAAAGCAGTCAGCGCTGGCCTCGAAGCTTACGGAATCAACTATGGTTTTGCCGGCTTGGTTGCTGGAGATATTCATAAGTTTGCTGCTGCTGATTTGGACGACTCAATTGATGAAGGTGGAACATTATTATATTCTGCTCGTTATCCTGAGTTTGCCCAAGTAGAAGGACAGTTAAAAGGTATTGAACAGCTTAAGAAGTTCGGTATCGATGCTTTAGTCGTTATTGGCGGTGATGGTTCTTATCACGGTGCCTTACGACTTACTGAACATGGATATAACACAATTGGTCTTCCGGGAACAATTGATAATGATATTCCATACACTGATTTTACAATTGGTTTTGATACTGCTTTAAACACAGCAGTTGACGCAATTGATAAGATTCGTGATACTGCAAAGAGTCATCAACGAGTTTTTGCAGTTCAGGTAATGGGCCGTGAAGCAGCCGATATCGCACTTTGGGCTGGTGTTGCTACCGGCGCAGATGCAATTGTGGCTCCTGGTCATGATTACGATGTCAAAGAAATTGCTGAAAAGCTTAAGCGTAACCGAGTTGATGGTAAGGATTACGGAATTATTGTTATCGCTGAAGGCGATGCTAATTCTGATGCTGCACCAGAATTCTTAGAAAAGCTTAAACAATATGGTGATTTCGATGCACGTGCCGTTGTTTTGGGTCACGTTCAACGTGGTGGCCGACCAACAGCTCGTGATCGTGTATTGGCTAGCAAAATGGGTGCTTATGCTGTTGAATTGTTGTTACAAGGCAAGGGTGGTTTAGCAGTTGGAATCTTAGATAATAAGGTTCAGGCTCATGACATCACTGATTTGTTCAACGCAAAGCATCAACCTGATTCATCGTTATATGATTTGAATCAAGATTTATCATTTAAGTAAAGATAAGATTTTAAATTCTGGTAAAAACGACATTAAAGTCTTTTTATAAACTAATCAAGGGAGAGATATAGTTATGAAGAAAACCAAGATTGTTTCAACACTTGGTCCTGCAAGTACATCAGTAGATACAATTGTTAAATTAATTGAAGCTGGTGCAAATATTTTCCGTTTCAACTTTTCACATGGTGATCATGCAGAACATTTAGACCGCTATAACAAAGTTATGGAAGCAGAAAAGATTACTGGAAAAACTGTTGGTATCTTATTAGATACAAAGGGTGCAGAAATCCGTACTACAGTTCAAAAAGATGGTAATCAAGAATATCACACTGGTGATAAAGCACGTATCTCAATGGATGACTCATTAGATACAACTAAGGATAAGATTGCTGTTACTTATGCTGGTTTGTATGATGATGTACATGTTGGTGGCCATGTGTTGTTTGATGATGGTTTACTTGACTTTAAGATCGACGAAAAAGATGAAGAAAACAAAGAATTAGTTGTTCATGCTATGAATAATGGTGTTCTTGGCTCTCGTAAGGGAACAAATGCACCTGGTGTTTCAATTAATCTTCCTGGTATTACTGAAAAAGACTCAAGCGATATTCGTTTTGGTTGTGACAACATGAACATTAACTTTATTGCTGCAAGTTTTGTTCGTAAACCTCAAGACGTTTTAGATATTCGTCAACTTTTGGAAGAAAAGAACATGACTGATGTTCAAATCTTCCCTAAGATTGAATCACAAGAAGGTATCGACAACGCTGACGAGATCTTAAAGGTTGCTGATGGAATTATGGTTGCTCGTGGCGACATGGGTGTTGAAATTCCTGCAGAAAATGTACCTTTGGTTCAAAAATCATTAATCAAGAAATGTAATGCACTTGGTATGCCTGTTATTACAGCTACCCAAATGTTGGATTCAATGATTGAAAACCCACGTCCTACACGTGCCGAAGCATCTGATGTTGCTAACGCTGTTTGGGATGGAACTGATGCAACAATGCTTTCAGGTGAAAGTGCTAACGGTGCTTACCCTGTTGAAGCTGTTGCAACTATGGCTAAAATTGATGAAAAAGCTGAAAATGCTATGGCCGAAGATGGTAACTTACAAATCAACAAGTTTGACCAAAGTGATGTTACTGAAACAATTGGTGCCGCTGTTGCACGTGCTGCAAAGAACTTAGGCGTTAAAACAATTGTTGCTGCAACTGAATCTGGTTACACTGCAAAAATGATTTCTAAATACCGTCCAAATGCTGATATTTTAGCTATCACATTTGACGAACGTACTCGTCGTGGTTTAACAGTTGAATGGGGCGTTCACCCAATCGTTACTGAAAAACCATCAACAACAGATGATATGTTTGACTTAGCTGCTAACAAAGCTGTTGATTTAGGCTTTGCTAAAGAAGGCGACTTAATCCTTATCACTGCTGGTGTTCCAGTTGGTGAACGTGGAACAACTAACATGATGAAACTCCAATTAATTGGTTCTAAGTTAGCATCTGGTCAAGGTGTTGGCGATGAAACAGTTATTGGCAAAGCAGTTATTGCATCTTCTGCAAAAGAAGCAAACGATAAAGCAGTTGAAGGCGGAATTCTTGTTACAAAGACAACCGATAAAGACTACTTGCCTGCTATTGAGAAATCTAGCGCTTTAGTTGTTGAAAATGGCGGTTTGACTTCACATGCCGCAGTTGTTGGAATTTCAATGGGAATCCCAGTTATTGTTGGCGTTCAGAATGCAACTTCAATCCTTTCAGATGATGAATTGATTACAGTTGATTCACGTCGTGGTGTTATCTATCACGGTGCTTCAAACGCTATCTAAAGTTAGTTATAAAGTAGTTTATACTACTGGAAAGACCGCTGTTTTTGGACAGCGGTCTTTTTAATACATAGTTGAAGTGAAAGGGTGAAGAATTACATGGGAAGCTGGCTATTTTTAATTGGTATTTTAGCTATTGCCATTTGGGGAAAGAATCAGTCGCTAATTGTCGCGGCAGCCGTAGTTTTGATAATAATGGCAATTCCTAATTCGCAAAGAATATTACAATTGGTTGAAAAACAAGGAATTAACTGGGGTGTTACTATTATTTCTATTGCTATTTTGATTCCCATTGCAACCGGTCGAATTGGTTTTCAAGATCTGATAAATGCTTTTAAATCTCCGGTCGGGTGGATTGCAGTATTTTGTGGTATATTAGTATCAATTCTTTCGGCACGAGGTGTTAGTTTTCTTGCGGTCTCACCAGAGGTGACAGTTGCTTTGGTTTTTGGGACTATTCTTGGTGTTGTCTTTTTAAAGGGCATCGCGGCGGGACCCATTATTGCTTCAGGAATTGCATTCTGCATCCTTCAAATACTTAACGTAAAAATTTAATTTTAAGGAGTTATCATGAACAATTTATTAGGACGAGTCATTGATGTAAAGATGACTGATGAAAACGAAAAATATTACTTTCTTCAAAATGAAGGCGTTGTTTTTCAACTAGATAAAACGGAATCAATCAAACCATTGCATATTGGCGGGCATTTTCAAGGCTTTGCTTATGAAAATGAAGATCATAAACTACAAATCACTTCAAATGTACCCAAAATCCAAGTCGGCAGAATGGGATTTGGAACGGTCGTTCAAAGTCGCCGTGATTTGGGTGTATTTGTGGACATTGGGTTGCCCAACAAGGATATGGTGGTTTCACTTGATGAATTGCCGACCATTAAAAGTCTATGGCCACAACAAGGTGATCATCTGATGATTAGTCTTCGGATTGATCGAAAAAATCGAATGTGGGGAACCTTGGCAGATGAAACAACTTTCCAAGAAATTTCGCAAAAGGCCCCCAAAACATTGAAAAATAAAAATTTGAAAGCAACTGTTTATCGTCTGAAATTAGTGGGCACACTGGTTATCACCAGTGACTACTACTTAGGTTTTATTCATCCTAATGAGCGGGATCAAGAACCACGGTTAGGAGAAGAAGTCTCTGCACGCGTAATTGGTATTCACCCCGACGGGACTTTAAACCTTTCTTTAAAACCGCGTAGCTATGAAGCAATTGGTGATGATGCTGCAATGCTTTTAGCAATGCTCCAACATGATGAAACCCATGCCTTACCTTTTACTGATAAAAGTAGTCCAGCTGAAATCAAAACTGAATTTGGAATCAGTAAGGGACAATTCAAACGAGCCGTTGGCCATTTACTAAAGGCAGGGGCTGTGACACAAGAAGATGGTCAATTAAAATTAAAAGAAGAAGTGCAGTGAGATATTAATGGACAATGAACTTCAAGATTATTTACATGCCCTCCTGGTGGAACAGGGATTAACTAAAAATACCATTATTTCCTACCGTCAGGAATTGACAGAATTTTTTGATTTTTTGAAAATTCAAAAAATTTCAGAATTTAATCAAATTGATCGGTACACTATTTTGAACTACTTAAAATTTTGTGATGATCAAAATAAATCAAGAAATTCAGTGATTCATACTGTGACAAGTTTACGCCAATTCTTTAATTATTTAATGGCTCAAAATAAAATCACAATGGATCCAATGTTAAAAATTGACACACCAAAATCAGCTCATCATTTACCTCAAGTATTGAGTGCTGCCGAAGTTGAATCACTTTTAAAAGTCCCAGACACTCATAAGAAGTTGGGTGTACGTGATCGAACACTGTTAGAAGTTATGTATGCCACCGGTTTACGGGTGAGTGAGGCTGCGAACCTCAAACTAGATGATTTACGTTTAGAAATGGGTCTAATTTCAACAATTGGGAAAGGAAATAAGCAACGAATTATTCCCATTGGCGATGTCGCTATTCAATGGCTAGAAAGTTATTTAACAGATGCACGAATTCAGTTATTACATGGCCGAGAAAGCCCCTATGTTTTTTTGAACAATCACGGTAGACAATTGACCAGACAGGGAATATGGAAAAATCTAAAAGTCATAGTCAAAAAAGCAGGTATCGAAAAAGATGTTACCCCTCATACACTACGCCACTCTTTTGCGACTACTTTACTAGAAAATGGTGCAGATTTAAGAACTGTTCAAGAATTGCTTGGTCACGCTGATATTTCGACTACCCAAATTTATACTCATGTAACAAAAAAACATTTGACCGATGTATACAACAAATACCATCCACGAGCATGAGCAAAATTGTGGGTATCTTTAAAATATGGTAAAGTTATTAGTAACACTTATGTTTTTAATTGAACAGACCCCTAGGAGGCTGAGTTCAACTTGTTAGTAAAATATAGAGAATCTTTCCAAAAAATAGTTATGGGATTGTTGTCGTTCATTCCAGGGCTTAAAGATATTGATCGCATTAACCACGAACTAGAGTGGTATGCCACTAATGATGATCGTAATTTATATCTGCAAAAGAATGAAAGTGGCGATTTTATCGGATTAGTAGGCGTTGAAAAACAAGATCACTATCTGATGATTCATCATTTGGCATTCATTCCTCAACAGCAAACGGAGGCCAACGAAAGTGATATTTTTGATTCGTTAGCTAACTATTATCCAGACCTGCAAATGATGGGAACGATTGAAACAACGCCTGCATTAGCAAGGTGGGAAAAAGCAAAAAATGAAAAACAAGAACACTGATCATTTAGAGACTTTACCAAACGTAAAGATTAATGATTTTGAAGGCCCACTTGATTTGTTATTGCATTTGATTAAACAGGCAAAAATGGATATTTATGATATCCAAATTTCTGAAATCACTTCACAATATTTGGCCTATCTGCATCGTAATCAACAGTTGCAGTTGGACATTGCAGGTGAATACTTAATCATGGCGGCAACTTTGATGAAAATCAAAAGTAAACTACTTTTACCGACTGAGTTCAATTCAGAAGATGATTCTGAGGAAAATTCTGATCCTCGTTTGGATTTAGTAACTCAGTTAGTGGAGTATCAAAAATATCAGCAAGCAGCAAAAGAACTTCAGGATCAAGAAAGAAAACGTGATCAATATTATACAAGGGAAGAATCAGCAGTTCCCCAAGGTATGAAATTAGCTCATTTGGCACCTGGCCTCACGTTAAAAGTGCTGCAACAAGCATTTCAAAAGGTTTTAATCAGACAAGAAAATGCGCAACCTATTCATCGAACTGTTGCAGAGGATTCAATTTCCATTGTTGAAAGGACACATTATATTAAAAGGTCGTTACAAGGCCATCCAGATGGAATTATATTTGACTCTCTTTTTGAAACCAGTGTGAGTGTGTCAGGTGTTGTAGTGACGTTCATGGCGATGCTAGAAATGGTCAAAAAACGGCAATTAACTTTCCAACAAGATGATCAATTGGGAACCATTAAATTATTTAATTTGGGTGAAGTAGAAGATGGTAAGTAATTTACAAAAAGTAGAAGCCCTTTTATTTGTCAGTGGTGAAGATGGGCTAAGCGTTGCTGATCTTTCAGAAATGACTGGTTTTATGAAGCCAGCTGTAACAGCAATGTTAGATAAATTAGCCAAAAAGTACCAAAAAGATCCAGACTCTGCTTTAACTGTTTTGAATTTTGGCAAAGTTTATCGACTAGCAACTAAGGCTGAAATGTCCTCAGTAATTAAAAATTATTTTGATGCACCGCAGCTAACAAAATTATCACCAGCCTCTCTTGAGGTGCTTGCGATAATTGCTTATAAACAGCCCATTACGAGACTTGAAATTGATGATATTCGTGGCGTTCAAAGTGGATCGATGCTCCAGAAGTTGACGATTCGTAATTTAATTAATGAGGCTGGTAGACTAGATGAACCTGGCAGACCCATTCTTTATCAAACAACAGATTATTTTCTGGATTATTTTGGATTAGATAATCTGCAGAATTTACCAAAGTTACCAGACATTCAGCCAGATAATCTGGATGATAACGGTGATCTGTATTTAAAACAGTTTAACGAAAAATTACATGAAAATGAGGCAAAATAGATGGCAAGTGAAAGATTACAAAAAGTAATGGCAGAAGCGGGGGTCGCCTCTCGACGGAAGTCAGAGACCTTGATTACGACAGGTCATGTGAAGGTTAACGGTCAGACAACTAAAGTATTAGGAACTAAAGTTGACGATGACGATCACATTGAAGTTGATGGGGTTCCTTTGCAACGTGAAAAACTTGTTTATCTTCTTTTTTACAAGCCACGTGGTGTGATTTCCAGCGTTAAAGATGAGAAAAATCGTAAAACGGTTATGAGTTATTTTCCAGATGTCCGACAAAGAATTTATCCAGTAGGTCGTTTGGATTATGATACTTCAGGTATTTTATTGATGACCAATGATGGCAATTTAGCAAACAAACTAACTCATCCAAAATATAAGTTTGAAAAAACATATGTTGCCAAAGTCGAAGGTATTCCAACTAATGATCAATTAGAGAAGCTTAGACACGGTGTGCGCATCGATAAAAAGGTGACAGCTCCTGCAAAAACCAAAATCATGAGTTCAGATTTGGACAAAAAAACGGCCATTGTTGAAATCACGATTCATGAAGGGCGTAATCATCAGGTGAAAAAAATGTTCGAAAAAATTGGTCATCCTGTTACCAAGTTAAAACGTGAGAAGTATGGCTTCTTAACATTAGATGGATTGCAATCGGGCGAATGGCGTTCTTTAAAACCTGACGAAGTTAATC
Organism: Pediococcus parvulus; assembly: GCF_007990205.1. GTDB lineage: Bacteria > Bacillota > Bacilli > Lactobacillales > Lactobacillaceae > Pediococcus > Pediococcus parvulus. The sequence continues at coordinate 19,056 of NZ_BJWE01000001.1, forward strand.
GATTAACACGACGGTAGGTAATCATGAAAAAGGATTTAACATTTTCAGATTTTTTATTACAGTTTTTGAGTACTGAAGAATGGCGGCGGCCCAAGGTACTCTTGAATAATCTAATTGGGAGAAGAACCGTGTCCAACCTTTTTTGGGGAGCACAATATGGTCTTCTGCCTTTTTTTAATTTGTTTTCCAAGTTATCTGCTGACGATTTTGAGTTGGCACTTAAAAGGCTACACAAAAGAGGTCTAATTGAAAGTCAGCAGGATGGTAAAGTTTTACTCACAAAGACTGGAAAACAAGAACAAAAATCGGTTATAGATTATATTTCTCAATTTCACTTCCGTGGAATTGGCTTACATACAAATCTCAATAATATTCAGCAATGTTTAAATTTAGTTATTCAAATCACATCTGAATTTTCTTATCAAAATAACCGTTATTATCCGTTACAATATTCTGGACAGACCATGGCTCGAGCTAAACAGTGGTTTGTTAAAAACAAATCAATAGAACTGCCTAGAAAGTTGCACGCCGAATTGACAGATTTTTTGTTGACAATTCCTGCTGATGAAGCGAATGCTTTTACCAATAGCATGATTGGTCATGACGATTTCGGCTTAACGGATCAGCAAATTGAAACAGCGTTAAACGTAACGCCATTTAACTGGAAATTACGGAGTCTTTCGCTCGTTGCTGCATTTGTGAAGTGGGCTTCTGCAGACTCAGATACCCATTTTTTATGCCAACAAATAGTGTCCCCATGGCTCACAACATCTGCACTTTCAACTAGTAGTGCATTGTCTTATCAACTTTATTTAAAAAACACTAATCTTCAAGCAGTTGCAAATTGTCGGCGGGTGAAGCTAAATACAATCAAGGAGCATTTACTAGAAGCTGCCATTCTAACACCGAGTTTTCCCTTTCAGTTGATTCTTCCAAATAAGTTTTCTTCAGATTTAGAAACTTATTTGGGTGCGCGTACTATCAATCAGTGGCAATTTGACGAAGTTTCAAAATTAGACTCGCAGTTTTCTTTTTTTGAATTTCGTTTACTTCAGATTGAAAGAGGGCACATTCAATATGCAAATTGATGATAAACAGTTATACAAAATATTACAGAGCAAATTTGGTTTTTCCGAGTTTAAACCGGGCCAACTTGATATAATACATCGGCTTTGCTTGAAAGAAAATGTTTTAGCTGTCCTTCCAACAGGAACCGGAAAATCTTTAGTTTATCAACTTTTGGGGTATCTATTGAGACAACCCATTCTTGTCATTTCTCCACTAATTTCATTAATTGACGATCAGGTTGCCCGGCTCAACCGTCTTGGTGAAAAACATGTTATTGGCTTAACCTCCAAGTTGGATCATAATCAACGCCAGTTTGCACTCAATCATCTTCAAGATTATCGATTTATTTATCTTTCTCCCGAAATGGCAAACCAACCGGAAGTTTTGAACGCTTTACGACGATTGACTTTTGGGTTGTTTGTTATTGATGAGGCCCACTGTCTTTCCCAATGGGGGCCGGATTTTCGCCCGGATTATTTAAAACTAAAGGATCTTCGTAAACAACTAGGGACGCCTACGACTTTAATGTTAACCGCAACAGCTACTGAAGCAGTACGCCAAGATATTATCCAAAAAATGGCGCTTGCAAGTGATCAAGTTGAACAGGTTGTTTATTCAGTTGATCGTCCGAACATCTATTTGGAAGTTGAACATTGTCAAACATCAGCTGAGAAAAAAGAAAAATTAATAAAATTATTACAAACACTTGGTGGATCTGGTATCGTTTACTTTTCAAGTAAGAAAATTGCCAATCAAATGACGGAACTAATCGGCCAGCAAAGTGGTCGATCAGTTGCTGCTTATCACGCAGATATTGACTTACAAGATCGTTATCGTATCCAGCAACAATTTATGCAAGGTAAATTAGACGTGATTTGTGCCACTAGTGCATTTGGAATGGGGATTGATAAAAATAATATTCGCTTCGTGATTCATTATCACATGCCCGGAAATTTAGAAGATTATCTTCAAGAAATTGGTCGGGCAGGTCGAGATCAGCAGGAAAGTATTGCAATTTTACTGTACACTGCTGGCGATGAATATATTCCCAGTACGCTCAACATGGCCAGTTTCCCGAGTGCAACAAATGTCCAAACGTTCTTTATGAAACCAGAAAGTCGCGCATCATTTGAACCTGACCAAAAACAATTATTGGATTATTATCGTAATCAGAATAAATCAGCACAAGAGGTCAGCAAAATTTTTGAGAATCGTCAGTTAGCTAAACAAACTAATTTGATGAAAATGTTGGCTTTTGTAAACGAAAATGGTTGTTTACGTCAAAATTTATTGGCACATTTTGATGAGGAAGAGCCTAAGCATGATGAACAATGTTGTGGGATCGATTGTGCATTAGATGCAATTTCAACACTTCATTTAGATACTAAGGATATCCCTGGGGGAAAAATAGCCTATGGATCATCTTTAATTCCGTGGCAAACACGTTTGAACCAATTATTTTCACAGAAAAATTAAACACGAAAATTAGTCGATATGTTACAATTGTTCTGGTAGTTTTTTCTAGGAGGAATGAAAATGAGTCAAAATAAAAATACCAATTCTGATGATAAGCAAACGGAAAAACAACGATCTAGCACTGATAATCCTATGGGTTCGCCTTCAAGAAGGGCAAATCGTAAATCATACCGCTACACTAAATTAATTGTCACGGTAGTCGGAATTTTGGTGGTTTTATTATTCATTTCACCAATTGTGTTTTATAAGTATAATCAAAACAATTTTAATCGACCACAAACAAATGCTCAAATTGCTTCGTCAAAAAGAAAGGCTAGCGCTTCCAGTAAAGCAATTGCTGATAAGGCTGCTGCAAAATCTTCTAAGAAGTTAGCTAGTTCTGAAAGCAAAAGCAAATCTAAAGCAGAAAAGGCATCGAGTGAGAAAGCTAAAAGCAGCTCTTTAGCTGTGTCAAGTTCCAAAGCTGCGGCTATCTCTGCTTCAAAAGCATCTAGCAGTTCCAGTTCGTCTAGTTCAAGTTCTAGTAGTAGTTCTAGCTCTAGCTCTAGCTCTAGTTCATCAAGTAGCACAACCAAAAAATATGTGACTGTTCCTGCTGGAGAAGGACTATATAGAATTGCTGTAAATAATGGTATTTCACAACAAAAATTAATGGAGCTTAATGGTTTAACAAGTAGCTCTGAGTTAAAGCCTGGACAACGTTTACGGGTTAAATAATTAAATTAGGGGTTGTTTATTCATGGAAAATCAGAAGATACAGGTTGCAATTGACGGACCAGCATCTGCTGGAAAAAGCACAGTTGCCAAATTAGTAGCAAAAAAATTTGGCTATATTTATTGTGACACGGGTGCGATGTATCGGGCTGTCACATTAAAAGCCATTCAAAGCCAAATCGAATTGACAGATGAGTCTGCAGTTGTGGCCATGTTAAAGCAGACACAGATCTCTTTTCAACCAGGTGATCCAGTTCAGCATGTGTTCATTGACGGTAATGAAATAACAGAGGCTATTCGCCAGCCAAAAATTACGAATTCTGTTTCAACAATTGCTAGTTTAGGTGGTGTTCGGGCAGAGCTAGTTAATCGTCAAAGAGATATCGCTAAACAAAGCAGCATTGTAATGGACGGCCGTGACATTGGTACAGCTGTTTTACCAAACGCACCAGTCAAAATATTTCTGATTGCCAGTGTCTCTGAGCGTGCTGAACGGCGTTACAAAGAAAATATGGGTAAGGGAATTGAGACGCCTTTAGAGCAATTAAAAAAGGAAATTGAAATTCGGGATCATAAAGATTCAACCCGAAAAGTGTCGCCGCTAACCAAGGCAAGTGATGCAATCGAAGTTGATACAACCTCAATGAGCGTTGAACAAGTTGTTGATGAGATTACAAAAATCATTAATGAAAAAATAAAATAAGATTTCTGATTTATTTAACTAGCTTTTATCAGCAAATTCAGCTATGATAGAATAGTATAGTGTTGTTAAGGAGGAAATTCGTAATGAGCGAAAACGAATCAGGTCAAAATAATGATTTATTAAACGCACTTAATAGTGTGGAAGAAGTAAAAATCGGTGATGTCGTAAAAGGTGAAGTTTTGGACATTGACGATGACAAACAAGTTATTGTGGGTATTGAAGGTACCGGTGTTGAAGGCGTAATTCCATTACGTGAGCTCTCAACTGCTCACATTGATGATATCAACGACGCCGTTAAAGTTGGTGACAAGTTGGATCTTGTTGTTGTTTCAAAAATTGGGAATGACAAAGAGGGCGGCAGTTACTTACTTTCTCATCGTCGTATTGAAGCCCGCAAAGTTTGGGACGAAATTCAGAAAAAGGCTGACGGTGGTGTTGAAATTGAAGCACCTGTTACCCAAGTTGTTAAGGGCGGTTTAGTTGTTGATGCTGGTGTTCGTGGATTTATTCCAGCTTCGATGATTGAAGATCGTTATGTTGAAGATCTTAATGTATACAAAGATCAAACATTGAAGTTAAAGATTATTGAAGTTAATCCAGCTGACAACCGTTTGATCTTGTCTCATAAGGCAATTGTTCAAGAAGAGAATGCTGCTAAACGTGAAGAATTAATGTCACATCTTCAAGCTGGCGACATTGTTGAAGGAACTGTAGCTCGTTTAACAAACTTTGGTGCTTTCGTAGACCTTGGTGGTGTTGATGGATTAGTCCATGTTTCTGAAATTGCTTATGAGCATGTTAATAAACCTTCAGATAAATTAAAAGTTGGTCAAAAAATCAATGTGAAGGTTCTTGCAATTGATGAAGACCGTGGCCGTATTTCATTGTCATTGAAACAGACATTGCCTGGACCTTGGGATGATATCGAAGAAAAGGCAGCTGCTGGTTCTGTTTTGAATGGTACTGTTAAACGTTTGACTGATTTCGGTGCTTTTGTTGAAGTATTCCCTGGTGTTGAAGGATTAGTTCACATTTCACAAATCTCTCACAAACACATTGATAGTCCTAGTGATGTCTTAAAGACTGGTGACAAGATCAAGGTTAAGGTTTTGGAAGTTCATCCAGATGCTCATCGATTGGCACTCTCAATCAAAGCTTTGGAAGAAGCACCTAAGTCAGAACCTAAACAACGTAATTCTCGCAGCAGCCGTCCTGCAGCTAATAACTACAAGAACGATGCACCTGAGGAAAGTACTGGATTTACATTAGGCGATTTAATTGGTAATGAACTTAAAGGTAGCCAGGATAATGACGAAAAGTAATTTAAAATAACAATTACTGGGGCTGTGATTATTTCACAGCCTTTTTTATAAACTAGAAAGTGAGGTTCTACTATGGCAAATCCTATTGTTGCCATTGTTGGCCGTCCCAATGTGGGAAAATCAACAATTTTTAACCGGGTAGTGGGAGATCGTATTTCGATCGTTGAAGACACTCCTGGTGTAACTCGTGACCGTATTTACGCACATAGTGAATGGGTCGGACATGAATTCAGTGTGATTGATACTGGTGGTATCGATATTAGCGATGAACCATTTGTGAATCAAATTCAAGACCAAGCAGAGATTGCAATCGATGAGGCTGATGTCATCGTTTTTCTTGTAAGCGTTAAAGAGGGCATTACTGATGCTGACGAAAAAGTAGCTCGTATTTTATATAAAGCCGATAAACCTGTTATTCTAGCTGTTAATAAAGTGGATAATGCGGAGTTACGTCAAGAAATTTATGACTTCTATAGTCTAGGATTTGGTGATCCCTATCCAATTTCTGGGAGTCATGGTCTTGGTTTAGGTGACTTATTGGATGCTATCGTTAAAGAATTTCCTGATTCAGATACTGATGAAAAAGATGACTCCATCCGTTTTAGTTTAATTGGCCGTCCTAATGTGGGGAAATCGTCTATTGTCAATGCATTGTTAGGGGAAGACCGGGTCATCGTATCTGATATTGCAGGCACGACTCGTGACGCAATTGATACGAAGTTTACAACGCCTGAAGGAAACGACTTTACCATGGTTGACACCGCTGGTATGCGAAAAAAGGGTAAAGTTTACGAAAATACTGAAAGATATAGTGTCATGCGTGCAATGAAAGCTATTGATAACAGTAATGTGGTGTTAGTAGTTCTAAATGCTGAAGAAGGAATTCGCGAACAAGACAAACGAATTGCCGGTTATGCGCATGAGGCCGGTCGGGGAATCATCATCGTTGTTAACAAATGGGATACTTTAAAAAAGGATAATCATACGCTTCATGAATTTGAAGCTGGAATTCGTGATCAATTTGCTTACTTAAGCTACGCACCAATTATCTTCGTTTCTGCCGTTACTAAACAACGACTAGGTCAGTTACCAGAATTAATTAAACGAGTTGATGAGAACCATCGGCGCCGTGTGCAATCATCAACACTTAATGATGTGCTTATGGATGCGATTGCTATTAATCCAACACCAAGTGATAATGGCAAACGGCTTCGTGTCTATTACGGCACACAGGTAAGTACAGAGCCGCCGACCTTTGTCATCTTTGTGAATGACCCAGATATGATGCACTTTTCATACGAAAGATTTTTGGAAAATCGGATTCGGGAAGTGTTTGATTTTTCTGGAACACCAATTCACTTAATTGAGCGTCATCGTAAGTAATTGTCAATGATGTGCTTGTTTTTTAAAGAAAACGCTTATTTTTTTGATAATTAAGATGAAAAGCCTTGTCATAACAGTCTTCCTGTGATATCTTTGAAATTGAAATAATACCGTTCAGGGTTATTGTTTCGTCAATCTTGGACCACTCAAGATTGATAAAGTTGATGATTAAGTCATCAACTCAATTTTTCCTAGGAGGTGAATCACATGGCAAACAAAGCTCAATTAGTAGATGATGTTGCATCAAAAACTGGTTTAACTAAAAAGGATGCTGCCGCAGCTGTAGATGCTGTATTTGGCTCAGTTCAATCCACTTTAGCAAAAGGTGAGAAGGTTCAATTGATCGGTTTCGGTAACTTTGAAGTACGTCAACGTGCTGCACGTAAGGGACGTAACCCTCAAACTGGTAAGGAAATTCAAATTCCGGCTAGCAAGGTACCTGCATTTAAACCAGGAAAAGCATTGAAGGATGCAGTTAAATAGTCTTTCAAATTTTCCATTTGAGATCCAGCATAACAACTGTTATGCTGGATTTTTAAATTCAAAACACTTAGTATAGAGATACTATTTTTTGATGAAAGGTGGACAACATGAGTTATTCAGAACAAGCGTTACAAAAAATTGAAGACGGTGACATTAAGGAAGCCAACCGGTTATATGCTTGGGCCCTTCGAAAAGATGATGATGACACTCTGAACAGTTTTGCTGAAGAACTTTATGGGCTTGGCTTTGATAACAAGGCCAAACGAATATATGAAAAACTCTTAGAAAAATATCCTGATGAAGACTCTTTGCAAGTTAATCTGGCGGACATTGAAATTGGCCAAGGTCACACAGATGAAGCTTTACAACATTTGGCCACCGTCAAGCCTGACTCTGATGCTTATCTTCAATCCTTGCTCGTAGCAGCCGATCTCTATCAAACTGAGGAATTATACGAAGTAAGTGAACAAAAGCTGTTAGAGGCCGAAAGAATTGCACCTGATGAACAAGTAGTGTTATTTGCACTAGGTGAATTTTATAATATGATGCAAAATTATAAAAAAGCGGCCGATTATTATTTAACTTTAATTAAGCGGGGCATTTTAACCCTTTCTTCTGTCGATTTGGTGGCACGCTTAGCGACTGCCTATGCCGGGATGGGAAAATTCGAAACTAGTATGGCTTACTTTGAACAAATTAAAACTGTAAATAAAACACCCGATATTTTATTCCAGCAAGGATTTGTTTACTTGCAACTAAAGGATTACACAAATGCAATCGATTTATTAACCCAACTGCGGGAAACGAATCCAGACTACGTGTCCTTATATTCAATTTTAGCAACGGCTCAAGAAAAAAATGGTGATATTGAAGCGGCTTATAAAACAGCGCAAGAGGGAATTGGTTTTGATGAATTTAACGAAGATTTATTCTCACAAGCGGCGGAACTGGCTAATCAACTCCAAAAATACGATGATGTTGAAAGTTATTTAAAAAAGGCCTTGAAAATTAATCCCGAACAAATGCGGACAGTTGTGCAATTAAGTAACCTGTATATTTCTCAGCAGCGCTATCAGGATAACTATGATTTATTGCAACCATACATTGAAGAAAATGATTTGGATCCACAAATATACTGGAATATTGCTGTTTCTGATGAAAAACTCGAACACATTCCTGAAGCTAAAGAAGCCTATCAAAATGCATTTCCGTTTTTCACAAATAATGCAGATTTCTTACATGCGGCCGTTTATTTCTTTAGACAAATTGGGAACACTGATTGGGCGATAAAAAGTTTGAAAGCCTATTTGAACCTAGTTCCTGACGATTCAGAATTTAGTCTGATGTTAGAAGATTACGAAACTAACGGATTTTGAGATTCTTAATCATTTTGTGATAAGATAGAATTCGTGTTTAAATTTTATAAAAGTCAAGATCGAGGAAAAGTAATGAGTGCTGAACAATACAAAATTAAAAGTTATTCGCCAAAATTTGCAAAAAAAACAGTTACGGTTATGCGAAAAGTCAATCAAAGAATTTTCGGGAGTCTTGATAACGCCAGTTTTGATGACCAGGTTGAGCATTTTAAAAATGTGCTAGCCAAAAAATACGATATGCGAATTGTGACAAGTTTTAACGAGCGCACTATCTATGGTGTTGTCATATTTGATCAAAATCAGATTCTAGATCTTCTAATTGATCCTACCCAAAAGGGACTTGGTATTTCTGACACATTAATAACTATTGTGAAAAAGCTAAGCAAAGGTTCTTTGCAATGTGATACGAAAAGTCGCCAATTATCAACAATTTTAATGCAAAATGGTTTTAAGAACGTGTCAACTAATCATTTTGTTTGGAATCAAAACAATTGAGAACAGGAGAATTTTAAATGAGTAATCAAATTTATCTTGCCGCACCATTTTTTAGTCCTAAGCAAAAGGAACATGTTCGGACCGTGCAAAATTTATTGGCTAAGAATCCTACCTTAGATGCCAAGAATATTTTCATTCCAATGGAACACCAAATGGAAAGTGAAGAATTTGGTTCTTTTCGTTGGCAAACGGGAGTTTTTAATAGTGATATGCGCCAGGTTCATCGCGCAACTGCTGTGGTTGCCATTTTAGATTACAAACTGGATACAGATGGCATTAACCAACCGGATAGCGGGACAATTTTTGAAATTGGCGCTGCGTTTGATGCTAATATTCCTGTTATTATGGTTCAGTTTGCGCATGATCAAGAATTAAATCTTATGCTTTCTAGAAGTTACACAGCTTTCTTTAATGGCGAAAATGAGATTAAGCAACTTGAAACCTATAATTTTAATGATTTACCCACAATTTTTAGTGATGTTAAAGTATTTTAGAACAATCAAAAATGTCACATGTTTATCATTCAAACGATGATAAACATGTGACATTTTATTTTTTAACAAAATTAGTTAACTTTTTGGCCAGTTGGCGAATCATAAGTAAAGCCCTCACCAATAACTTCATGAACATCAATAACTGAAATAAAAGCGTGTGGATCAATTTTATCAACAATTCGTTTGGCTTCACTCAATTCATTTGGTGAGAGGACACAAAAAACCATCTTTTTCTCATCTTTTGAATAAGCACCCTGAACATGAACAAAACTTGCACCCCGCTGCAGTTCAATCATTAATTGATCAGCGATCAGTTGGTAACTTTCGCTAATGACCAAAATTCCCCGCGCTGCATATGAACCAACTTGCGTGAAGGTCACAATTCGAGAGAATACAAATGCTGCCAACAGAGTATACATCATTTGACGGATATCAATGTAGCAAAGTGAAATCGTTAAAACCACCGCATCTAATGCAAATAAGGTTTGTCCCATTGGAATTCCACGTTTTTGCTCGATAATACGAGCAATTACGTCTGTTCCTCCAGTTGTACCACCAAACCGATAGACAAGTCCACTCCCAAAGCCACCAGCAAGCCCGGCAAGAATTCCAGCAATAAACATGTCATGGCTAATATCAATGTTTATGGGGACCCTTTGCCAAATCCACAACCACATAGATAACATTAAAGTCCCGAAAATTGTGTAGTACAGAGCACGTTTGCCTAAAAAACGATAACCAATAACGAGAAGCGGAATATTAATTAAAATCGTTGTATACGCCGGATCAATATGAAAAAGGGCACGAAAAATCAAAGTGATTCCAGTAGCGCCACCTTCAGCTAAATGGTTGGGAATGTTAACCGCTGCTAAACCTAAACCATATAGACAGCATCCTAACATAATCATGAATAAATCCTTAAATCGAATGGGTTCTTTTTTTATCATGTTTTTCACCTACTTCACTTCAATATCATAACATATTCGTCAGACGAACCGGCCGTATCCATTTTAAAAAAACCTGGTTTCTGTTAAGATTAAATCTGATAACATTATCTCGAAATATTTAAACTTAGGTTGGCGAACTTTGTATGCAAATAAAAAAATTACCGATTGAATTTCTTACTGCACGTCCCATTTTGCAAACAATTGAAAATGCTGGATATGAAGCCTACTTTGTGGGTGGCAGTGTGCGCGACACAATTTTGAACGATGAAATTCATGATGTGGATATCGCGACTAGTGCTTATCCATCAGAAGTTAAAGCATTGTTTCCCCGGACAGTTGATACAGGAATTAAGCATGGAACAGTCATGATTTTAAGTGGATCCAATCAGTATGAGGTAACCACTTTTCGAACCGAAAGTGGTTATCAGGATTTTCGAAGACCTGATAAAGTTACTTTTGTGCGCTCTTTAACAGAGGATCTGAAACGACGGGATTTCACTGTCAATGCTTTAGCACTTAAGGAAGACGGAACGGTCGTGGACCTTTTTAATGGTTTGCAAGATCTTCAAGACCACATTCTTCGAGCAGTAGGCAAACCGGAAGAACGATTTCATGAAGATGCTTTACGCATGATGCGCGCGATTCGTTTTGCTAGCAAACTGGATTTTGCCATTGAAGCTACAACAGAAACTGCGATTAAACATCATGCAGAATTGTTAGAAAAAATTGCGGTGGAACGGATTCTGGTTGAGTTTGAAAAAATGATGATGGGCCAAAATCCGGTGAAGGGCATTCACTATTTCATTGACACCGGCTTATATGCGTATTGTCCACAATTGCAGGGTCAATCAAAGGCACTATCTGAATTATTGAACTTACACCCCGATGTGCGACTAATCAACGAAACTCAAGTTTGGTTACTTCTGTGTCGGTCCTTAAAACTATCGGCGGTCAAAAGTCACAGTTTTTTAAAGGCTTGGAAAACCTCTAACGAATTAATTGCGGCAGTCAATAATGGCTTAAAATTATTTGAAGCTATTGATCAAGGAACAGTTTCAGAAAAAATTCTTTTTCAAACTGGTAAAACGGTTTTAACGGATGCTATGGCAGTATTAAATGCCATTTCAGCTCCCGTCAATACGAGCGAACTTTTGGCTCGGTATGAGGCCTTACCTATTAAGGATAGCCATGAATTACGGCTCAATGGAGGGGATCTCCTTCAGAGAAGAATTACCACGCCTGGCCCCAAATTAGGAAAGATTCTGGCCAAATTATTAAATGACGTGTTAACAGGCAAGGTTAAAAACAGCAAATCAGAATTACTTTTAGAAGCAAAGCGAATTGCTTCTAAAAACTAGAAAGATGACAAATTATGCAAACTTTAAAAGCAGAAGATTTAACTGAAACGTATGGCACAAAAACTCTTTTTAATAAAATAAATTTTTTGATTAACGAACAAGACCGGATCGGTTTAATCGGAACGAATGGAACAGGAAAAACTAGTCTTTTAAACGTCCTTGCCAATATTGATCCACAAGACTCTGGTCAAATTGAAACACCCAAAAATTATACAATCGGTTATTTACGCCAAACACCCGCGTTAGATGAAAGCCTGACAATTATCGATGCTGTTTTTGCGGGTTCACAGACCGTTTTTAAAACGATTCGTTTTTATGAACAAGCTTTGGCTAAATATTCCCAAGATCCCGAAGATGCTGAAAACCAACGGCAATTTGAATCTGCCGAACAGCGCATGAACCAAGAGGATGCGTGGACTGCTGAAAGTGACGTTAAAACTATTCTAACCCAGCTTCACATCATGGATCTTAATCAAAAAATTGGTACATTATCTGGAGGTCAACAAAAAAGAGTTGATTTGGCTCAAACCTTAATTCAAGCACCTGACCTCCTCATGCTGGACGAACCAACGAATCATTTGGATTTCGATTCTATCGCCTGGCTAGAACAATACCTGACATCTTATAAGGGTGCACTATTAATTGTGACGCATGATCGTTATTTTCTGGATCGAGTTGCTAATCAAATTTGGGAGCTTTCTTTTGGAAATCTCCGTCAGTATCCGGGCAACTATCAAGCTTACGTTGCTAAAAAAGCTGAACAAGAAGAACAAGAAGCTGTTCAATCACAAAAAGAAAGACGGCTTTATAAACAGGAATTGGCTTGGATGCGACGGGGACCGCAAGCTCGCGGTACTAAGCAACAAGCGCGAATTAACCGGTTTGAAACCCTTAGCAGTTCCGTAAATGCACCCGAGCAATCAGCGGATAATATTGCCGTTCAACTGGGACAACAACGTTTGGGTAAAAAGGTAATCGAGTTTAAACATGCGTCTCTAAATTTAGGTTCTCACATCATATTAAAGGATTTTTCTGAACTCATTCAAGCAGATGAGCGCGTCGGAATTACTGGTAATAACGGAACTGGAAAGTCCACATTATTAAATGTTATTGCGCAGTTACAACCGATAGACGATGGCATTATTGATATTGGCGAAACAGTTAAACTAGGATACTACACGCAAAAGATTGAACCAATCCCAGAAGATAAACGTATCATTAGCTATCTTAGTGATGTTGGTTCAGGTGTTTTGAATGCGAACGGTGAACATATTAGTGTTACCAACTTATTAGAACAGTTTCTGTTTCCAAGATCTACGCATGGGACTTTGATTAGAAAGTTATCGGGTGGTGAAAAACGGCGCTTATACTTATTGAAAATTTTAATGCAGCAGCCAAATGTCTTATTGTTAGACGAACCTACAAATGATTTAGATATTGGTACGTTAACCGTATTGGAAGATTACTTAACGCATTTTCGAGGCACTGTCATTACAGTTTCTCATGATCGTTACTTTTTGAATAAGGTAGCCGAACATTTATTAATATTTGAAGGTCAAGGAAAAATCAATCGCTTTACCGGACGCTTTACTGATTATCTACAACAACAGGATCAACCAGAAACACCGACTGTTACTGACGGAAAAAAGGTTGAATCAAAGGCCGAGCCAACTGATCACCAGAAAAAAATAAAATTAACCTATGCCGAACAGTTAGAGTGGCAAACAATTGAGTCTGACATTGATGGTTTGGAAAATAAGAAGGCGGACCTTCAAAACCAGATGAATGATAATTCTGACGACTATGGAAAACTAGCCGATCTTCAAAAAAAGATTGATGAATTAGATGTAAAAATTGATAAAAAGATGAATCGCTGGGAATATTTAAGTCAATATGTAGATGATTGATCACAAGGAGGTTTCAAAATGTTAGAACAAGCTTATTTAGACTTAGCAGCCTATGTTTTGAAAAATGGTAATTACAAAAATGACCGGACCGGAACTGGCACCTACAGTACATTTGGCTATCAAATGCGCTTTAATTTAGCAGAAGGATTTCCTTTGTTAACCACAAAAAAAGTACCTTTTGGATTGATTAAAAGCGAATTAATGTGGTTTTTACGTGGCGATACTAATATTCGGTATCTCCTCCAGCATCACAATCATATTTGGGATGAATGGGCCTTTAAAAAGTGGGTACAAAGTGACGTTTATACTGGTCCAGATATGACAGATTTTGGTCGCCGGTCATTGAAGGATGCAGATTTTGCAAAAACTTATCAGGAACAGAAAAAGATTTTTGACAATAAAATCTTAACGGATGATGCTTTTTCAGCTCGATTTGGTGATCTGGGTAACGTTTACGGAAGTCAGTGGCGTGCTTGGAAAACTTCTACCGGTGACAGTATCGACCAAATTAGTGACGTCATTCAAACGATTAAAACTAATCCAGATTCACGACGCATGATCGTTTCGGCTTGGAATCCTGAAGATATTCCTTCAATGGCATTGCCACCTTGCCATACTATGTTTCAGTTTTATGTTTCTGAAGGCAAGTTAAGTTGTCAACTTTATCAACGAAGCGGTGATATCTTTCTTGGTGTGCCGTTTAACATTGCGAGTTATGCCTTATTAACCTGTTTGATTGCCAAAGAAACGGGCTTACAGCCAGGGGAGTTTATTCATACTTTAGGTGATGCTCATATTTACAGTAACCATGTTGAACAAGTCAAAACTCAACTTTCTAGAACACCAAGGCCAGCCCCAAAACTGATTATTGATAGTCAGGCAAAAAGTATCTTTGACTACAATGTGAAGGATATTCGCCTAGAAGGCTATGATCCTTATCCTGCAATTAAGGCGCCTGTCGCTGTATAAACAAGGGAGTTGATTAAATGTTAGCATTTATTTGGGCCGAGTCTCAAAATGGCGTTATTGGCAAACAAAATAAACTTCCTTGGCGCATCCCGGATGATACTCAGTATTTTAAGAAAATAACGACAGGGCATACAGTAATCATGGGGCGCAAAACGTTTGAGTCTTTTGGAGCAAAACCACTACCGCATCGTTTAAATGTTGTATTAACACGCAAAACCACTCTAGAAGAGACGGAAGAACTAAAAGTGTCTCATTCAATTACTGATTTATTAAAAACCTATAATTCTAATGATGAGTTGGTTTTTGTGATCGGTGGAAAAGAGATTTATCAGCAACTATATCCATACGTTCAAATGCTCTACCGCACCCGGATTGAACAGGACTTTGAAGGTGATACACAGATGATTCCAATTGATTATTCTCAGTGGCAACTTATGCAATCTATTCCTGGCCAGGGTCCCCAAACGATGCCAATTCCGCATGTTTTTGAAATTTATAAGCGAATTGAACCTAATGGTACCAACGAATAATGAAAATATGAGAATTCTCTGTTATAATCAATTCATAACTATATCTGTGTAGAAAGAGTGAACTTTAATGTCAAAAATCAAAATTGTGACCGATTCATCATGTGGTGTAACTGATCAAGAGGTTGCCGATTACAACATCACAATTGTACCCTTGACCGTTATGATTGATGATACAATCTATGTTGAACGCGAAACGATTACAAACGAAGAATTCTTAAACAAAATGCAAACTTCAAAAGCACTACCTAAAACTAGCCAACCACCAATTGGTAAGTTTGTGGAAGTCTTTGATAAGTTGGGCGAAGATGGTAGCCAAATTATTTGTTTCAATATGTTAGAAGCTATCAGCGGTACGGTCCATGCAGCTGAACAAGCGGCACAACTTTCTAAAGCAGATGTCACGGTAGTGGATAGTCAAACAACCGATCGAGCACTTGCTTTTCAAGTAATCGAGGCTGCTAAGCTAGCTCAACAAGGAAAAAGTCGCGATGAAATTTTAAAAGCTGCTGAGGATATTCGAGATCATACTAAATTATTTATGGGTGTCATGACACTTGATAATTTGGTTAAGGGTGGTCGAATTAACCGAATGACCGGGATGATTAGTGGTCTGTTAAACATAAAGATTGTGTTACAGGTAACTGGTGGTGAACTCAAAGTTGTGGCTAAAGGCCGTGGTATGAAAACAATCAGTCATTTCTTCGATGATGTTTATGAAAAAATGGCGAAATCACCAAACATTAAATCAATTGGTATTTCTCATGTTGGCGCTTTAAAAACAATTGCACCAATCAAAGCAAAAATTCATGAAATGTTTCCTGATATCAATATTTTGGTTCGGGAAACCGTTCCAATTATTGCAACTCATGGTGGTCCAGGCGCCTTTGCTTTAATGTATTATACTGGTGATTAGGTGTTATCAAAATTAGCGGGACAACTGGTAGAAATTTAAAAAACTACCATTTGTCCCGTGTTTATATAAGTCAAGAATTTTAGGAATCAGGGAGTAAATTTAATGAAAAAATTCATCGACTGGGTAATTATGCTTATCGTTTTTGCGGTGATCGTGGCGATGGTTGTGCTTGGATTAAATTATTATTTTCCAAAAAATTCTACAAATAACCAATCTTCAACCCCTACTAGAACAGTCCACAAAGTCACAAAAGTTCAAAAAAAACATGTTAACATAACCGCAGTTGGTGACTCGCTCACTTATGGTGTTGGAGATACCAAAAATGAGGGTGGGTATACCAAACGTTTGAAAAAAGATCTTAAGTCAACCTATCATTTGAAAGCCTCTGTTTCAAACTATGGGATTTCGGGTGAACGGAGCGATCAAATTTTAAAACGGGTTAAGCAAAACACAAAATTGCAGAAATCACTTAAAAATTCAGATGCAATTACGGTAACTGTCGGCGGAAATGATCTGTTTCAAGCTCTACAAAAATACTCAACTGCCTCCGAAGGCAAGTTCACGCTTTCGTTGGAGCGCCTTAATATCAAATATGCAACGCAAGTCCAGGATCTGTTAAAACAAATTAGGCGTTATAATCATTCTGCACCAATTTATGTTTTTGGAATTTATAATCCGTTTTTTGTTTATTTTCCTAACATCACACAGATTAATCGCGCAGTGACTAATTTTGATGAAACCACTAAAGCTGCGGTTTCACAATCAAATTCTGCATACTTTATTTCGGTAAACAAATTGTTATCGCAAGGACAGTATCAAAGCACCAAGGCACTTTCAGAATTGAAACAAAGTTCAACTGCAAAATCAATTAACGAAATGCAAATTAGTAAAATTGAAAAAAATCTTGAAAATACAAAAGAAAAGAATATTTACCTTTCCAGTAGCGATCATTTCCATCCTAATCCTAAAGGTTACGACCAAATGACCAGACTATTATTAAGAAGTATGAAAACTCATGAGCAATGGCTCTATAAGGACTGAAAAAAATGCAAAAACCTAATCAACTTACAAAAAAACGTCCCAATTTATGGAAATGGGCATTTATTATTTTATTGGCTTGCCTAGTTGCCTTTGGAATCTTTTTTAGGACGAGAATTGCCAATACTCCTGTCCCAGAAACCAAAAATACAGCAACTCAGACAGCAGCAGCTTCATTTGATGTTAATCTCAACAAAAAACAATTGAATGCGTTGATGGCGGCGTATTTAAAGCCATACCAAACGAATAAAAGTTTCACCTATCAATTGAAAGTCAATAAACAAGTCCTTTTAATTGGCAAAGTAAAAGTATTAGGGAGCGACGTAAACTATGCTTTATCATTAACACCTCAAGTTACCAATGCAGGAAACATAGTTTTAACAGCTAAACACTTGTCAGTTGGTGCTTTAAGTATCTCCCCAAAAATGGTTCTTGCGTATATTGGTTCAAATTATAAACTCCCAAAGTGGATTACGATGAGCGGGACAAAGATCACTTTAAATTTACAGAAGATTAAGACAACCAATGGTGTTTATTTTAAAGCTAAAAAATTAGACATTCAGAACAATAAATTTGTATTTTCAGTAAATATCCCTAAACAATCAAATTAGAGGCTTAATTATGAGTAAAACATTTTATCAATTTTTAATGACTCAGAGGAATCCAGAAAGTTACGAACCAATCGCCGAGTTTGCTAATAATGCATTTTTTGATCAATCATTTCCAAAACAATCAACAAACTTTAACGAAATTTCAAAATATTTAGAGCTAAATGGGAATTATTTACCTTCCATGACCGTTTTTGATGATGCCTGGCAAAAATATTTAGACCTAAATAATCATTAATAGACGGGAAGCTTTCAAATGAATAAAAAACAATCCAAAACAGTGAAACGATCTACTCTAGTTTGGTCCATTTTAGTTGCCTTAGTCGTTGGTGGCGCCCTCGCTTATGGGGTTGCATACTTTCAGACTAGAACCTTAGTTTCTCAGGCGCAAACAACCACTGCGTCAATGCAAAAAATTCAAGCAGTTTATGAAACTATAGAAGGTAATTATTATAAATCTGTGAGTGCAAAGAAGGTCACAAATGGTGCTATAAAAGGGATGATTTCGTCACTTGATGATCCATTCTCCGAGTATATGGATAAAACGGAAGCATCCAGTCTAAACGATCAGATTTCGTCAAGTTTTTCAGGAATTGGCGCAGAAGTGCAGAAGTCAGATCAGTATATAAAAATTATTTCACCAATCAAAGGAACGCCAGCTAAAAAGGTCGGTTTACAACCAGGCGATTTAATTACAGCGGTTAATGGTAAATCACTTGCCGGAAAATCAGTCACGGATGCCGTGAAACTGATGCGTGGCAAGATTGGGACTAAAGTTACACTGACAATTAAACGGGCTGGGAAGAGTTTTAAACAAACGCTGACAAGGGCAAAAATTCCAGTAAGTACGGTCAATTCAAAGGTTATTAATAAAAAAATTGGGTACATTCAGATCACCTCCGTGTCAGAGCGCACTGCGGCCGAGCTAAAGAAGGCGTTGAAGCGACTAGATAAGAAGGGTGTCACTTCATATGTATTGGACGTGAGGGACAATCCCGGCGGTTTAATGGACCAAGCTTTAAAGATGTCATCCATGTTTCTAAAAAATGGCAAAATTATCATGCGCGTACAGACCAAAAATGGTCAGCAACAAGTTTATAAAGCTGGGAAGAAATATGATGGTGGCTACAAGGTGACTAAACCAGTCGCTGTCCTAATGAATGGCGGAAGTGCTAGTGCCGCGGAAATATTTGCCGGCGCACTTCACCAATCAGCAGATGCACCTCTAATTGGGACACAATCGTATGGAAAGGGAACCGTTCAAACAGTTAGCGACTTCAAAGACAAGAGTGAAATGAAGATTACAATTGCCAAATGGTTAACACCAAATGGGGATTGGATTAATAAAAAGGGATTAACGCCAACTTATAAGGCAGATTATCCAAAATACGCTTACCTTCAGTTGATCAATACAAAGAAAACTTATAAAAACGGAGACGTTTCTAGTGAAATCAAGACATTACAAAAAGAATTAAAAGCGCTTGGTTACTTTAATGGTAAAGTTAATGGATACTTTGGTTCATCAACGGAAAATGCTGTTCAGGCATATCAAAAGAAGGAAAACTTAAAAGTAACTGGAACAGCCAATGAAAAAACTGTTTTAAGTATTGAAACCAAAGTTCAAAGTAAAGTTGCTAAGAATGATAATGCCTTAAAAAAGGCTGAAAGTATTTTAGACAAGTAAAGAAATAACGGAGAATATAATGGCAAACATACAATGGTTTCCAGGCCATATGGCCAAAGCAATTCGAGAAATTCAGGAAAAATTACATCTGGTTGATATTATTTTTGAATTGGTTGATGCCCGACTTCCTGAATCTTCAAGAAATCCAAAGGTTAAAGAAATTATTCAACAAAAACCTCATTTATTGATTTTGACTAAAAGTGATTTGGCTGATCCTCTAGTGACTAAGCAATGGTTAGACTACTATCATGAACAAGGACAGCAGGCAATTGCAGTGGATTCACGGGTGCGAACAATTGAAAGAAATATTCAAAAACCCGCGCAAGAGATCTTAGCACGACAATTAAAGAATCAAACCGATCGTGGTTTACAACAACAGACAATTCGGGCTGTTTGCGTGGGCATTCCTAACGTAGGAAAGTCAACCTTACTCAACCATTTGGTGAATAAAAAAATTGCTAAAACTGCCGATCGCCCTGGAGTAACCAAGAATCAACAGTGGCTTAAATCAAAAAATGGATTGGCACTTTTAGATACACCAGGAATTTTATGGCCTAAGTTTGAGGATCAAAGTGTAGGCAAGCGCTTGGCATTCACAGGAGCAATTAAGGAAAGTCTTTATGCCAGCGATGATGTCGCTTTATTTGGCCTTGAAGTTTTTAAAACTTATTATGCCAAAATGTTGAAAGATCGTTATAAACTCACTGATCAAGATTTGGAGCTAGCTACTCCTGATTTGTTACTTAAAATCACAAAGTTTCTTGGAATGGGCGAAGATTATGACCGGGCAAGTAACCGCATCATGCTAGATGCGCGTAAAGGAAAATTAGGCCGTTTTACTTTAGAACGGGTTGAGGACCTCACAAATGGAAAAACAACTAACAATTAAAGGCATTAAAAGTCAATTGGCTGCAATCAGTCAAGAAAATGATCCCCTGCTTATTCTTTACAAAGATGATCGTCGAGTTGGTGTTCAAAAATTATTAAAACAGACTTACAAGAAAATTCAACAACATCAACTTTTAGTTGCCAAATTTCAACAACGGTTAGCCCTTGAAAAAGTGGCTTGGAGTCACGGATTGAATTTTGTTGCTGGTATAGACGAAGTTGGCCGGGGATGCCTTGCTGGACCGGTTATTACTGCCGCCGTGATTTTGCCACACAATTTTTCAGTAATTGAAGTAAATGATTCCAAACAATTATCTCGACATACTAGGGAACGGCTTTACCCACAAATTATTGAACAAGCACTCGCCGTCTCGATTGGCGTTTCTTCACCAAGTGTCATTGACCAAATTAATATTTTACAAGCTACTCGGCAAGCAATGAAAAAAGCTGTGTTGGGCTTATCCATCTCCCCGGATAAACTTTTAGTAGATGCAGTTGATGTTCCGGTTGATATTCCTAAACAACGAATGTTTAAAGGAGATGCCAAAAGTGCTACCATTGCGGCAGCAAGTATTGTAGCTAAAGTCTATCGAGATCATTTGATGGCTATTTATGACCACCTTTATCCAGGATATGATTTTGCCGATAATATGGGTTATGGGACTGCCAAACATCTTCAGGGACTGCAAGCTTTCGGGACGACACCTATTCACCGATTAACTTTTGCACCAGTGAATCAATTCATAAAAAACTAATTTATTTGCGTATCTTTTTCTGTGAGGTGAAAAATATGCAAATTAAGCATTTTTTATTAAAGTTACATTTATGTAAAGGGATTGGCTGTCATGGGGAAACAAAGTTTTGGAATTGGTGGCATTTATATCATAAAAATGACCAAAATTGTGAATTATCGGCTACCGATAGCACAGCACTAGGATTTGTTAGTAAGCAAAACCACATGCAATTTATGAACGATTTTAATTCAAATCGTTTGCAAGATTCTATAAATCGGCATCTTACTGAAACCAAGATATTGGCAATTTGCGACGATAATTATCCCATTCAATTAAAAGAATCTTATATGGCTCCAGTGATTCTCTTCTACCAGGGAACATTGGAGCTTTTGCGCTTCCCATTATTAGGTGTCGTGGGGGCTCGATTGGCTGATCATTATGGTGTGGAAAGTTTAAACATCCTTTTGCCAGATGTCATCAAACAAAATATTGCCGTTATCAGCGGTTTGGCTGATGGTATTGATGCTTTGTCACACAAAGAAGCTCTTCGCCAGCACGGTTACACAATTGGTGTTATTGGGACGGGTTTAAATCGTTATTACCCCAGGAAAAATATAAAACTTCAAAAATATATGGCCAATAATCAATTAATTTTATCTGAGTATCCACTAGACTCTGGTCCGCAAAGACACCACTTTGTGGAACGCAATCGAATTATCGCTGGCCTTTGCGAAACATTATGCGTTATTCAAGCCAAACAGCGAAGTGGTAGCTTGATTACGGCTAACCTGGCCTTGCAGAACAATCGAAATGTACTCGCGGTTCCAGGCAAAATTGATGATGTTCTTTCGGTAGGTTGTAATGAATTAATCGTTGCTGGAGCAAAACCTGTTCTAAATTCTGGGCATATAATAGAAGAGTTTAATTTGACAGATTACAGAATATGAAATACGATTACTAGGAATTAGCAACGTTTAGAGTTTCAAACTACATCAGGTTAAAGGAGTTTGGTTATGGCTACAAAAACCAAAAAGAAACTCGTCATTGTGGAATCTCCTTCAAAAGCAAAGACGATTGAAAAATATTTAGGTCGAACCTACAAAGTTATCGCAAGTTTAGGCCATATTCGTGATTTACCAAAAAGCAAAATGGGTGTCGATGTTGAAAATGACTTTGAGCCCCATTACATTTCAATTCGCGGAAAAGGCGACGTGATCAAAAATTTGCGTTCAGAAGCAAAAAAAGCAAAAAAAGTTTATTTGGCTTCTGATCCTGACCGTGAAGGAGAGGCAATTGCTTGGCATCTATCCTATTTATTAGGATTGGATACTAAAGATAAGAACCGGGTGGTCTTTAATGAAATTACAAAAGACGCCGTAAAAAACGCATTTAAGGAACCACGATCAATTGACATGAGTTTAGTTGACGCTCAACAAGCTCGTCGTGTTTTAGATCGATTAGTTGGCTATTCCATTAGTCCCTTGCTATGGAAGAAAGTGAAAAAGGGTCTGAGTGCTGGTCGTGTTCAATCGATTGCTTTGAATTTAATCATTCAACGTGAAAATGAAATTAAAGCTTTCAAACCAGAAGAATATTGGACAATTGATAGTGAATTCCAAAAGGGAAAGCAGAAGTTTAAGGCTTCTTTTTATGGTGAAAAAAATAAGAAATTAGCTTTGGCTGACAATGATGCTGTTCAAAAAGTTTTAAAAAAGATTGATAAAAAACAACCATTTGAAATCACTAAAGTAACTAAAAAAGAACGGAAGCGATTCCCAGCACCACCATTTACAACTTCCTCTATGCAACAAGAGGCTAACCGCCGTTTGAATTTTAGAACTCGAAAAACAATGATGGCAGCACAACAACTGTATGAAGGAATCAATATAGGTAAAGAGGGCACAGTGGGACTCATTACCTATATGCGTACTGACTCTACTCGAATTTCTTCAATTGCGAAGCATGAAGCTTCTGTTTTGATTCATGAAAAATATGGGGCTGAGTACGCGGCTACAAAGCCTCGTAAAGGGAAAATGCCAGAAGGGGCCCAAGATGCCCATGAAGCTATTCGTCCTTCGTCAGTTAAGCGCACCCCGGAGGATTTAAAATCTTATCTCTCCAAAGATCAATTCAGACTCTATAGTTTAATTTGGTCCCGATTCATGGCCAGTCAGATGACGCCAGAAATTATGGACACCATGTCCGTTTCTTTAGAACAAAATCAGGTTAATTTTAGAGCTAATGGTTCAAAAACTAAGTTTGCTGGTTTTACCACGATTTATAAAAATGCAACCGATAAAGATAACATTCTTCCTGATTTAGAAGAAGGCGACTCTGTAAAATTAACAAAAACTGATCCTGCTCAACATTTTACGCAACCACCTGCTCGTTACAGTGAAGCCAATTTAATCAAGGCGCTTGAAGAAAACGGTGT
Source organism: Pediococcus parvulus (assembly GCF_007990205.1). GTDB lineage: Bacteria > Bacillota > Bacilli > Lactobacillales > Lactobacillaceae > Pediococcus > Pediococcus parvulus. Next base: position 42,580 of record NZ_BJWE01000001.1, read on the forward strand.
TGGTCGTCCTTCAACCTATGCACCAACCTTGGATACAATTCAACGGCGGTATTATGTAAAATTAGTTGCCCGGCGTTTTGAACCAACTGAACTCGGTGAAATTGTTGACAAGATTATTGTTGAATTTTTCCCAGATATCGTAAATATCAAGTTTACTGCAAATTTGGAAAGTGAACTTGATGGTATTGAAGAAGGTAAAGAAAACTGGGTTGAAGTTGTTGATGAATTTTACAAGCCGTTTTCTAAAGAAGTTGCCCATGCTGAAGAAAACATGGAGTCTGTTCAAATCAAAGATGAACCAGCTGGATTTGATTGTGACGTCTGTGGTTCACCAATGGTTGTCAAGATGGGACGTTACGGTAAATTCTTTGCTTGCTCACGATTTCCAGACTGTCGAAATACAAAAGCAATTGTTAAAGAAATCGGTGTTATTTGTCCAAAATGCCACAAGGGACAAATCATTGAACGAAAATCTAAGCGGGGACGCATTTTCTATGGCTGTTCTCGTTATCCGGATTGTGACTTTGTTTCTTGGGATAAACCAATTGGACGCGACTGTCCAAAAGATGGTCATTTCTTAGTTGAAAAGAAAGTAAAGGGCGGTAAGCAGATCGTGTGTCCTAATGGCGACTATGAAGAAGCAGTTCAAAAATAAATATTTAGCAAACTCTAAGTGTTCGGCAGGGTTTGTTATTGAGTTTTCCTCCGTATTTTGCTAAAGTGGCAAGTGTACGGAGGTTTTATTATGGCGCAAGATGACATCAAATTGTTCTTAGAATATTTACGTGTTGAACGCCAATATTCACAGGACACAATCAAGGCATATCACAGTGATTTGGAAGAATTCTGCTCGTTTTTAGAACACAATGGCGGTATGAAACCATTCAAAGAAATTGATCATCTAGATGTAAATGTTTTTATGACTGATTTATTTGATCGTAAGTACAGTCGCACAACCATTTCACGAAAATTATCGAGTTTGCGTTCCTTTTATAATTTCTTGGCTAAAAATGATTTAGTCACTAACAATCCGTTTGCAGGTATTAAGCTAAAAAAGCATCAGGATCAGTTACCCCGTTTCTTCTATCAAAAAGAAATGGATGCTTTATTTAAGGCGGCCAAATCGGAATCACCTTTGGCATTACGAAATAGTGCTTTATTAGAGGTCTTGTATGGGACTGGAATTCGGGTTAGCGAATGTGCCAATCTTAAGTGGAAAAATGTCGATTTTGTTTTAAAAATGATGTTAATTCGTGGTAAAGGTGATAAAGAACGCTACGTCCCGTTTGGTCAGTACTGTTTTAATGCGCTCAAGGCCTATCAAGAAAACTGTCGTCAACCGCTTATGGTCAAGTATCACAAGCAACATGATTTTGTTTTCGTGAATCATTATGGCGATCCCATTACTTCAACTGGAATCGAATATGTTTTAAATCAAATCATTAAACAAAGCAGTTTAACCAGTCATATTCATCCCCATATGTTGCGGCATACATTTGCCACGCAGCTGTTAAATAACGGGGCAGATTTACGTACGGTTCAAGAACTTTTGGGTCATAGTAGTTTATCAACGACTCAAATCTACACACATGTGACACCGGATAATTTACAAAGTAATTACCGTAAATACTTTCCCCGAGCAACACATGAATAGTGAAAGGAAGAAAAACAATGCCAGTAAAATTTGAAGCAACAACAATTATTGCTGTTCATAATAATGGAACGAATGCTATGGCCGGTGATGGTCAGGTCACAATGGGTGAAAAATACATTATGAAAGGTACTGCTAAAAAGATTCGGCGCATTTTCAACAATGAGGTTGTTGTTGGTTTTGCCGGCAGTGTGGCAGATGCTTTTAACCTAGAAGATAAATTTGAAAAAAAGCTTTCAGAATATTCTGGAAACTTGCAACGTGCTTCTGTGGAACTTGCTCAAGCTTGGCGCAGTGACCAAAACCTTCAAAAACTGGAAGCAATGCTGATTGTCATGAACAAAGACGAAATGTACCTTGTTTCGGGAAGTGGCGAAGTTATTGAACCAGATGAAGGAATTCTGGCCATCGGTTCTGGTGGTAATTTTGCTCTCGCTTCTGCCAAAGCACTCAAAAAGCATGCAAGTCAGTTATCAGCACGTGAAATTGCAGAAACCTCAATTAATGTGGCTGGTGATATTGATATTTTCACTAACCATCATGTTATTTCTGAATCATTTTAGGAGGACTTAAAAATGGCCGAAATTGATAAAACACCGAAACAAATTGTCAGTCAACTTAACGAGTATGTCATTGGTCAAAACGCAGCAAAAAAGGCTGTTTCGATTGCACTACGTAATCGATATCGCCGATTACAGCTTTCTCCGGAAATGCAAACAGATATTACGCCGAAAAACTTATTAATGATTGGACCAACTGGTGTCGGAAAAACAGAAATTGCGCGACGTTTAGCAAAGATTGTTGATGCCCCATTTGTAAAAGTTGAGGCTTCAAAGTTCACAGAAGTGGGCTATGTTGGCCGTGATGTGGAGTCAATGATCCGAGATCTAGTAGACGTTTCTGTTCGCATGGAACGAAAAAGCCAGTTTAAAGACGTGCGCGTCGAAGCTGAAAAACAAGCTGACAATCGCCTTGTCAAACTTTTGGTTCCTGCTGTAAAACAAAACACAAATCAAAAGCAAAATGGCGTTGATTTTCAAAATTTGATGAGTATGGTCGAAAAAATGCAGCGTGGTGAAACTCCTGAAGATTTAACTTCTCAACCAGAAGAAATATCTGATGAAGTACGTGACCAGCGTCTTTCTGTTTCTGAACAGCTAAAACGTGGGTTGCTTGAAAATAAGGAAGTCACCATTGCAATGGATGATCCTCAACAAACCCCTGGCATGAATAACATGATGGGACAAATGGGTATTGATCTTGGTGAATCATTGGGTCAGATGTTGCCTAAGAAACGCATTCAGCGAACCATGCCAGTCTCTGAAGCACGGGAAATTTTAGTTCAAGAAGAATCTGACAAGTTAGTGAACCATGGTGACCTTAATCATGATGCAATTAAACGAGCAGAGAATACAGGAATTGTCTTTATTGACGAAATTGATAAAATTATCGCGAAATCTCAACAAAATTCTGGAGAAGTTTCTCGGGAGGGCGTTCAAAGAGATATTTTACCAATTGTTGAAGGTTCACAAATTAACACAAAGTATGGGGTTATCAACACAGATCATATTTTGTTTATTGGTTCAGGAGCTTTTCAAGATTCCAAGCCAAGTGATTTAATTGCCGAACTCCAAGGACGTTTTCCAATTCGAGTGGAATTAAATGATTTAACTAAAGAAGATTTTGTTAAAATCTTGACCGAACCCAATAATGCCTTAGTCAAACAGTATATTGCTTTAATCGGAACTGACAACATCAAATTGACGTTTACCATTGAGGCCATTAACAAAATTGCCGAAATCGCTTATAATGTTAACCATGAAACCGAAAACATCGGTGCTCGCCGTCTGCATACAATTTTGGAAAAATTGTTGGAAGATATCTTGTATGAGGGTGCTGACATGGAAATGGGTGATATCACCATCACTGAACATTATGTTGAAGAAAAAATTGGTGATATTGCTGGTAATAAGGATCTTAGTCAATATATTTTATAAAGTAAACGGGGTTTGAATATATGGTTACATTGAAGAATGAGTATTTACAGGTGGAAATTAATGAACTAGGCGCTGAGTTAACCAGTGTCAGATCTTTAGAAAATGATTTGGAGTACATTTGGCGCGCTGATAAAAAAATTTGGGGGAGACATGCACCAATTCTGTTTCCAATCGTTGGTCGCTTAAAGGACGATCACTACGAATATAAGGGCACAAGCTATGAAATGCATCAGCATGGATTCGCTCGTGATTCTGTGTTTGAGGTGGTTGACAGTAGTGACACACATGCTACGTTAAAGCTTATTGATAATGATAAAACGCATAAAATGTATCCATTTGAATTTGAGTTAGTTGTTAGCTTTGATTTGAAGGATCATGAATTGCATGAAACTTACCGAGTTTACAATCCGGATGCCGAAAATCATCTGCTGTTCTCAGTTGGCGGTCATCCAGGCTTTAATACTAATCTTGGTGCAGACCAAACTTTCGAAGATGTGAAATTAAGTGTGGCACCTAAACAAAGTTATTCGCAAATCCCATTAAAAGCACCTTTAAATGATGCCGATAATGCATTTCCAATTGATTTTACGAAGTCACTACCATTAACGCATGAAACCTTCAAAGAAGATGCGATTATTCTTGAACTCCATGATCCAGAAACAACAGTTATGCTTGATAACACTAAGAATGACCATGGCGTCGCGTTAACGGTCGAGAATGCGCCTTATGTGGGGGTGTGGTCTCCTTATCCTGCAGAAGGCAGTTTTGTCTGTATCGAGCCTTGGTGGGGCATTGCTGACAGTGTTAACAGTACCGGAAAGTTAGAAGAAAAAATGGGAATGAATGATCTAAAACCACAAAGTGAAGCTTCACAAAGTTTTGAAATTTCTTTCTTTTAGATGAGTCAAAAGAAAGAGGGTGTCACAAATGTGACACCCTCTTTCCGTTCTATGAATTTTTCTTTTTAGTATAGTTGTACCAAAACCCAAATGGGATTAAACTTTCAGTTCCGTTTTTTAACCGTTGAATATTTTCTCGATGCCGATAAAATATAAAGAAGGTTAGGGCAACGGCCACACATGTTAATATAATATCGTGATAAACTAATGACCAAAAACTAATGATAATCATGGCCGTCATGCTTGCAACACTCACCCTACTAGTTAAGTAGACGAGGCTGGCAAAAACTACGCAAGCAATAATAAAAAATTGAGGATTATAAGCTAATAAAATTCCTGCACTTGTGGCAACGGCTTTACCACCCTTGAAACGATCAAAAATCGAAAATGTATGACCAACAATTGCTGCCAGCCCAATTAGAAGCGGATTTACATGTGGGGTCTGGAAAATATAAGGTTGACTAGCCGCCAAAGTTCCTTTTAAAATGTCCATCAACAGGACAACAGTCCCTGCTTTAGGACCAAGTACCCGAAAGGTATTAGTTGTACCAATGTTGCCGCTACCCGATTGGCGAATATCAACATTGAAAAACTTTTTCCCAATCATCACACCGGAAGGAATCGATCCAAGCAGGTAGGCGATGATTAACATTGCAATAATTTTAAGCAAGAATTTGCCCTCTTTTCAATTGAGAATCAAGTATAATTTTAGCATGTTTGAAATTCAATTCCAACGTTTGTTTTAGCGTATGTTATATTAAGTAAGTTAGTATTTTCAGATTTTTTTAAATAAGGTATGATAATAGGGACTATAAGCAGAAAGGGTATTTGAGATGAGTAAACGTAGTTCAGCAGAATACAATGATTCCTCAATTCAAGTTCTACATGGGTTAGAAGCCGTGCGGAAGCGTCCTGGTATGTATATCGGTTCAACCGATTCAAGGGGATTGCACCATCTAGTCTATGAAATCGTTGATAACGCCGTAGATGAGGCGCTTGCTGGTTTTGGAAAAGAAATCAATGTCACAATTCATAAAGATAATAGTTTAACTGTTACAGATAATGGCCGAGGAATGCCAGTTGGTATGCATTCTTCCGGTATCCCTACCGTTGAAGTTATCTTCACAGTACTTCATGCCGGTGGTAAATTTGGACAAGGCGGTTATAAAACCTCTGGTGGTCTCCATGGTGTGGGTGCCAGTGTTGTAAATGCCTTATCCGAATATCTCACTGTCGAAATTGTACGTGAAGGCAAAAAATACCGTGAAGAATTTAAAAATGGTGGTCATCCGGTTGGCTCTTTAAAGAAAATTGGTAAAACCAAACAGGCTAACGGAACTGTTGTGACTTTTAAGCCTGACAAACAAATTTTTACAACTACCGTGTTTAATTTCAACACGTTATCTGAACGCTTGCGGGAATCTGCTTTTCTATTAAAAGGCGTCAAAATTACTTTAACAGATGAGCGTGAAAATCAAGAACAAACCCAAACGTTCTTATATGAAGAGGGGATCAAAGAATTTGTAACTTATCTAAATGAAGATAAGGATACCTTAGGCGATGTTCTTTATTTTGACGGTTCCAAAGAAGGCGTAGAAGTTGAAATTGCAGCCCAATATAACGATGGTTATTCAGAAAACGTGTTGTCATTCGTTAATAATGTGCGAACTAAAGATGGTGGTACTCACGAAGTTGGTATGCGCTCTGGGTGGACCAAAGCTTTCAACGAATATGCTCGAAAAGTTGGTCTTTTGAAAGAAAAAGACAAAAATCTCGAGGGTAGTGATGTTCGTGAAGGATTGTCTGCGGTCATTTCACTTAGAATTCCTGAAAAAATTCTCGAATTTGAAGGTCAGACAAAAGAAAAATTAGGAACCCCCGAAGCGCGAACCATCGTGGACAATGTGGTGAATGAACAGTTACTTTTTTACTTAATGGAAAACGGCGAATTTGCACAAATGTTAGTTCGTAAATCTTTAAAAGCTCGTGAAGCAAGAGAGGCCGCCCGAAAAGCACGTGATGCGACGCGTAGTGGCAAGAAACGTAAAAAGACTGATCGATTACTATCAGGTAAATTAACTCCCGCACAGTCAAAAAATGCAGCCCGTAACGAGCTTTTCTTGGTGGAAGGTGATTCTGCCGGTGGTAGTGCCAAACAGGGCCGAGATCGTAAATTTCAAGCGATTCTACCGCTTCGTGGAAAAGTTTTGAATACAGAAAAAGCTAAATTAGACGATGTGATGAAAAATGAGGAAATCAGTACCATGATATACACAATTGGTGCTGGGGTTGGAGCTGAGTTTAATATTAAAGATCGTAACTATGACAAAATCATTATTATGACTGATGCTGATACTGATGGTGCCCACATCCAAATCTTATTATTGACTTTCTTCTATAAATATATGCGTCCTATGATTGATCAGGGTCATATTTATATTGCTTTACCCCCTCTTTATCGCTTACAAAAGGGAAAGGGGAAAAAGCTCCAAACTGTCTATGCTTGGACTGATGAAGAACTAGATAAGGCCTCCAAAGAAATTGGTCGTGGTTTTGCTTTGCAACGGTACAAGGGACTTGGTGAAATGAATGCCGATCAACTTTGGGAAACAACTATGAATCCTGAAACTAGGACTCTGGTCCGCGTTAGAATTGATGACGCTGCCTTAGCTGAGCGTCGTGTGACAACTTTGATGGGTGATAAGGTTGAGCCGCGAAGAAATTGGATTGAAAAAAATGTTGAGTTCTCACTTGAAGAAGAAGGAAGCATTTTAGACAATGAGGCCGTTAATGTCGCTCATGAAGGTGAATTTGATGAAGACGATGAAAAATAATGAAAGGAGGGGACAATGTGCCTAACTCAAAGAATGAAAACACCAATAAAATTCAAGAACTTACTTTAGAAGATGTCATGGGTGATCGATTTGGTCGTTATTCCAAGTACATCATTCAAGAACGGGCGTTGCCTGACGTGCGAGATGGTCTAAAACCCGTTCAACGTCGAATTTTATATGCCATGAATCAAGATGGCAATACTTATGATAAGGGTTTCCGAAAATCGGCAAAATCAGTTGGTAATGTCATGGGTAATTTTCATCCCCATGGAGACAGTTCTATCTATGAAGCCTTAGTCCGAATGAGTCAAAATTGGAAACTCCGCGCTCCATTAATTGAAATGCACGGAAATAACGGTTCAATTGATAATGATCCGCCAGCCGCTATGCGATATACAGAAGCACGTTTAAGTAAGATTTCAAGTGAAATGTTGAAGGATATTGACAAAGAAACCGTTGATTTTGTATTGAATTTTGATGATACTGAATATGAACCAACTGTTTTACCAAGCCGTTTCCCTAATTTGCTTGTTAATGGGGCTACAGGGATTTCTGCAGGTTATGCAACTGATATTCCCCCGCACAATTTAAACGAAGTCATCGACGCCTTATTGTATCTATTAAAGCATCCTGATGCCTCACTCGAAAAATTAATGGACTTTGTAAAGGGCCCTGATTTTCCAACTGCTGGTATTATTCAAGGATTGGATGGCATAAAAAAAGCTTATCAGACTGGTAAGGGACGGATTGTCGTTCGTTCTAGGGCCCAAATCAAACCACTTCGAGGCGGTAAATCTCAAATTGAAGTGTCTGAGATTCCTTATGAGGTTAATAAAGCTCAGTTAGTTAAAAAAATTGATGAAATTCGAATTTTAAAAAGAGTAGATGGCATTGTTGAAGTTCGTGATGAGTCCGATCGAAAGGGATTATCAATTGCAATCGAACTCAAACGAGAGGCTGACGCAAACGGAATTTTAAATTACCTTTTTAAAAATACAGATTTGCAAATTTCTTACAACTTTAACATGGTTGCAATTAACCATAAACGTCCAGAAAGACTTGGGTTAAAAGCATTTTTACAGGCTTACCTAAGTTTTCAAAAAGAAGTTATTACCAAACGCACGCGGTTTAGTTTGAATAAAGCTCAAAAACGGCAACATATTGTTGCTGGCCTGATCAAAGCTCTTTCCATTCTTGATAAAGTTATTGCCACAATTCGTGGTAGTAAAGATAAGAAAGACGCCAAGAATAACTTAGTTCAAAAATATCGTTTTACTGATGAACAAGCAGAGGCAATTGTTTCCTTACAACTTTACCGATTAACAAATACAGATGTGACCGCTTTGGAGGCCGAATCAGCCGATCTGGATAACCATATTGCCGAATACAATGAAATTCTGAATAGTGATGCCGCATTGGCTAAAGTTTTGCGCTCTGAATTAACCAGTGTAAAAAAAGAATATGGGTCACCACGCCTAACTGAAATTCAGAATGAAATTGAGGAAATTAAAATTGATCGTAAGGTCGTTGTGCCCGAAGAACAAGTTATGGTCCTTGTTAGTCATGATGGATATTTAAAGCGAAGTTCACTGCGTTCCTACAACGCTTCTGGTGACGATAATGGTCTCAAAGATGAAGATTATCCAATCTTCTTAAAGCAATTAAGCACTTTAGATCATCTAATGATGTTTACAAATAAAGGAAATCTGATTTCTCGTCCCGTACATGAATTAACCGATTCGAAGTGGAAGGATACTGGTGAACATATTTCACAAACCATTGGCCTGGGTGATGACGAACGGATCATTAAAACTTTTGCGTTCCATTCACTTAAAGAAACTGGTGAATTTCTTATTGCGACCAGTGACGGCTACATTAAACGCACAGAGTTTTCTGACCTGACGCCAGGTCGAAATTATAAAAAACATGCGGCAGCTTTCATTAAATTAAAACAACCAGAAACAATTGTGATCAATATTTCCTTTATTCCAAAAGCCATCGAGCAAACTGTTATGCTGATTTCTAAAAAAGGTTACGGTCTACGTTATGATTTAGCCGAAATTCCAAGCATTGGTGCACGAGCGGCCGGTGTAAAATCAATGGATCTGCGTGATGATGAAGTTACCAATGTGCAACTTGTGTCAGACGTCGATCAAGTTGGCTTGATCACGCAGCGCGGAGCATTCAAAAGAATGGCTGTTAAAGAGATTCCAGTTACTAGTCGGGCCCGGCGTGGCGTTTTGGTTCTCCGAGAGCTGAAAAACAATCCACATCGTGTGGTTGATTTTATAAAACTAAATGAGAGTGCTGTACTGGAAATTTTGACAACCCGTGGCACGATTCACGATATTATTGCAGCCGAACATCCGCTCAGTGCCCGGTATTCCAATGGTTCCTTCGTTATTGACACTGAATCAGAGGGCGAACCCGTTTCCATGAACCTTAAACAATTGCCGGTTGTAACATCAACATCCGAACATTAAATATTAATTTACACTTAACTTACCAGTTTTAGACGACAAAATTCTTGAAAAAATCACGTTTAACCATTAGAATAATTATAGTTATTATTGAAAGTTGATTATAATCATAAAAACTAAAGGAGAAACGGAATGAAATCAAAACAAGAAACTATTTTTTCATCTAAGACTTTAACTTATTTCCTTCAGCTGGCCGATACTATGAACTACACGCAGGCTGCTCGAATTTTAGGGATTACGCAACCTGCTTTAACACAACAAATTAAGAAGTTGGAACACACGGTTGGAGCACCATTATTTTACTCAGTTGGTAAAAAATTGCGTTTATCCGATGCAGGCTACACAATGCTAAAGGCCACTCATAATATCAATGAAGTTTTGAATCAGGCAACTGATGAAATTCAACAATCTACTTCACCGACAAAAGGTGAAATTAATATTGGAATGATGGCTTCAATCGAATCCCGTGTTTTTGAAGACTTCATCACTAAATATTATGAAAAACAACCAGATGTTATGATTACTTTTTATACGTTAACCCGAAAAGAAATTTGGGAACGTTTGGAAAACAACCGAATTGATTTGGCGATTATGTATTTGCCGGATGATAGCATTAAGAATTGGAAACCTTACGAATCGCGTAAAATTCTTAACGAAGATTTACTGTTCATCCATCATGATGAAAAATTGGCAAAACAAAAGAAAATCAAGTTAAGAGATACTTTGAACGCTAATTGGGTTACTTATCCCGATGGTTACTATTTAGATGGTGTTTTACGTGAATCCTATAAGAATCAGTTAGTGGACGTGCCTACGAGTGTTGCTCGTTTCACAACGCCGGATCAGATTCGACGCTTTGCTGAAACTACAGGGGTTAACAAAGCATTGCCAGCGTCATACGTCATTTCTCATCCAGTATCAGATAATACTTGGATGGCAAGATTTGATCCGGCAATCAATTTTGACTTAAGCTTTGTATTTAGAAAAGATAAAGATGAAATTCCCCGAATCAGTTCATTTTTGGCCGCATTTGACGACTATTTAAATGAAGAAAGTTACACGGAACGTTTACGTAAAATGATTGGTAATCAAAATTAAACAAAAAATTTAAAGGAGTTCTTTTTAATCATGAGTAAAGAATTAGTTTTTGGTCATAAAAATCCAGATACAGACGCCATCAGTTGTGCCATCGAATATGCTTACCTTGCCAACAAGTTAGGTGATGAAGTCGAAGCTGTTGCTCTCGGCAAAACAAACAACGAAACCAACTTTGTTTTGAATCGCTTTAACGTCAAAGCACCACGTGTGATTACTAAAGCTAAACCAGAAGTTGATTCAGTTGTCCTTGTTGACCATAATGAGGCAATTCAAAGTGTTGACGATTTGGCAGATGTAACGGTAACAAGTGTTATTGACCACCACAAAATTAATTTCTCATCTGCACAACCATTATTTTACCGAGCAGAACCAATTGGTTGTTGCAGTACAATCATTTACAAAATGTATTTAGAAAATAATGTCGAAATTCCTAGCAACATCGCGGGTTTAATGCTTTCTTCAATTATTTCTGATACATTACTCTTGAAGTCACCAACAACAACGGACGACGAACGGAATGCTGTTCCTGCACTAGCAAAAATTGCTGGTGTTGATGACTATGAAGCTTATGGTATCGAAATGCTAAAAGCTGGTAGTGACGTTAACGATCGTAGCGCAGCTGATATTCTTGAAGGTGATGCTAAATCTTTTGACATGGGTGGAAAAACTGTTCGTATTGGCCAGGTAAATGCCGTTGATTTAAACGATGTTTTCAAGCGTCAAGCTGAATTAGAGACAACCATGACTGATTTAATGGCTGACAAATCTTACGATCTCTTCTTACTTCTTGCAACAAACGTGCTTACTAGTGACTCTGAACTTTTAGCATTAGGTGAGGGCACGGACGTCGTTGAAAAAGCATTTGATACTAAATTTAGTAATCATCGTATGAGCCTACCTGGGGTTGTTTCTCGTAAAAAGCAAGTTGTACCACCATTAACTAAAGCTTTTGATTAATTAAACTTATCCTTTGTAAGATCCGCTCGCAGCTAGCAATAGCTTGAGCAGATCTTATTTTTGCACATATAATACATGCCATTAACTATTTTGCGAGTCTTCTCAGTTGCCTTGTGACAAAATTTAAACTATACTAATTTAGCTCAATTAACTTACGTTCAAGGAGGAACACACATGACTGAAAAGGATTTGAAGCAGTTATCCAAGGAAGCATACGAAGTGACACAGCACGCCGCCACAGAAGCACCATTTAGTGGAAAATACGATAATTTTTACAAAGAAGGCATTTATGTTGATATCGTGAGTGGCGAACCCTTATTTTCATCAACGGATAAATATGATGCTGGTTGTGGTTGGCCGTCATTTACGAAACCGATAGATAAATCTGTGACTAAAGAACATCGAGATTCATCGTTTGGTATGGAACGTACAGAAGTTAAAAGTGCAAAAGCTAGTTCACATTTGGGCCATGTTTTTACTGATGGTCCACAGGACAAAGGTGGCTTAAGATATTGTATTAATTCAGCCGCACTTAAATTCATTCCAAAAGATCAAATGAAAGATAATGGCTATGGTGAATATATAAAATTACTTTCTTAGTTTGAAATAGATCAAAGAATAGTTTTGAGACTACTTTGAATAATATATATTATGTAAACTAGAACGTAAAATTAAAAATAAACTGATTTTCACCCGCAACCTCCTCTATCCCACTTCTTAAATTTAATTACACAAAAAATGGATCTTCCAAAAGGAAGATCCATTTTTATTACACGATGCTTATCGATTGCTTGAACTAGATGTCTTACTACTTGCAGAAGATGATTTGCTGGCACTAGTTGTTGAACTACTATGTGAAGAAGCAGAACTATTAGTTGAGCTTGCCTTTGAACTACTATTGTAACTACTGCTGTTACCATTAGATGAACTGCTATAACTAGAATACGAACTACTACTTTCAGGATAACTACTACTGTAGCTACTATAACTATAGCTACTGTAACTTGATGAGCTAACTGCAGCAGCTGAAGATGCTATTGACGCTGCAGCACTAGCTTGTTTCTTTTTATAAGTTTTAACAGCTTTTTCAACTCTAGTTAAATCTTTATTTGCTAATTCAAAGTTGGGATACTTATTTAACTTGTCTAACAGATTATTCAACTTAGTATTTGTGACCGAAGCCGCTAAGGAACCACTTTTACCATTTTTGAATAAATTATTGGTCTGTTTATGCAACTTACTAACAGCCTTAGCCTTTGTTTCGAGTGCACTTAACTTCTTATTATACTCACTATAGAACCCAGAAAAATCTGATTCAAAACTAGATGATTTCAAATCCTGTAATAAGTTGCTAACCTTGGTTCCTGTTGTAGAAGTTTTATACGTATTACCACTCTTCAAGTTTTCAACTCTCTGGCGAAAAGCAACTGCACTTTTCCCAAGACTTGCCAATTGGCTATACTGGTTAGCCTCTGTATTATTACGTACCTGCTTAGCATCAGCTGCCAATTCAACCATTTGAGCTCGCGTAGCAGTATCCGTAATATTATCACGATCACTATTAAAGCTTTGTTGAACGATCTTTTCAGCGTTAGCTTGAGCCTGATTCCCACTAGATCTTCTGACGAAGAAAACAATTGCTCCTATTAATACAATCAAAATACCAACTATCCAAAGCCATTTTTTTGACTTTCCGGACTTGTTTTTAAGTTTTTTTGGTTTATTAGGTTGCGGTCCACGTGGTGGTTTGGGGGCACGTTTTTTTTGTTTTTTTTCTTCTTTTTGTTGTTCTTTTGCTTTTAAACGGTCCATTCTTGAGGTTGGAACAGACCAATCATTATTATTGTTGTTATTAATCGTCATCATCTTCCTAACTTAATAAATTAAATATGCAGTTAAACTTATAGTTTCAATTTAACATTTTTTGAATTGAACAACCAGTATGAACCTCAATTATTCATAAAAAATACAATTAATCGGTTCAAACAAAAAACCTCCAAATGCTGAGTAAGTTTATTGCTCAAATCTGAAGATTTGTTTGCCGGCGCATAATGGCAAGGGTCTGTTACACACATATTATTCAAAAATTAGCATTGGCACAATCATTGGGCTTCGTTCAGTCTTTTGATATAAGAACTCCTGAAGATCATCAATAATGTTTGTGCTAAAGTCTTTTTCTGTTGGATGCGCTTTTTCCTTCATTGTATTTAGTAAAGAACGGAAAGCTGCCTTATTTGTATCGTGAATCAATTCGTTTGATTCGCGCATGTAAATAAATCCACGAGATATTGTATCTGGACCTGCAGTTATACGATGTTTTTTGATATTAATTGTGGCAACTGCAGTGACAACCCCTTCACTAGCTAAAATGGTCCGATCACTCAAAATTTGGGAACTAACATTATCATTAATATCAGCATCATTCAAGTAAACGTCACCAGCACTGAAATGATCCGCAATTCTGGCGCTATCACGGGTTAAAGCCAAAACATCACCATTTTTCATAATGAAACAATTTTCTTCTGGAATACCAGTCTGTTCCGCAAGCTTCGTATGAATCATTTGCATTCTATATTCTCCATGACAAGGCATAAAGAACTTGGGCTTAATCAAGCGTAACATCAACTTCTGATCTTCTTGACCACCATGTCCAGAAGTATGAATATTATTAACTTTACCATGAATGACGGTAACGCCCGCCTCGTCTAATTTATTGATTAAATTATTGACGCTAACGGTATTTCCTGGAATTGGATTACTAGAAAAGACAACTGTATCATCTGGTTGCAAACTAATTTGACGATGAGTTCCATTGGCAATTCGACTCAAAGCAGCCATTGGTTCTCCTTGGGATCCGGTACATAAAATCATTAATTTATTTGCCGGTAAATTATTTAATTCTTGTGCATCTACTAATGATTCCTCTGGAATATTCAAATAACCCAGTTTTTGACCGGCCTCAATCGCATTTTCCATACTACGTCCAAAGATAGCAATTTTACGTCCCTGAGCCAAAGCAGCCTCGCAAGCTTCTCGAACCCGATAAACATTAGAAGCAAACGTTGCAAAAATAATTCGACCTTGAATTTCAGTAAAAATACGTTTAATACTTTGTTCTACAAAACGCTCAGATTTAGTGAAAGTTGGTCGTTCTGCATTAGTACTATCTGACATTAACAACAAAGAATCTTTAACGCCAATAGCAGCCATTTTCTGGAAATTTGGTGAAGGTAAATCCCCCACTGGCGTTAAATCAAATTTGAAGTCTCCTGTTTGCACAATAGTTCCTTGAGGGGTATGAACAGAAATTCCCAAAGTGTCAGGAATTGAGTGCGTTGTCCGGAAAAATGAAACGGAAAGTTTTCTGAATTTTAAAACGGTATCTTCCTGTAGTTCATGTAATTCAGTTGTCCGCAACAAATTATGCTCTTTTAGCTTACCCTTAATTAATTCCGAAGCAAAAGGACCTGCCCAAATTGGCACGTTTAGTTTTTGAAGGAAAAATGGAATTCCACCGATATGATCCTCATGTCCATGAGTGATTACCAACGCTTTAATTTTCTTTTGATTTTCAATCAAAAACTGATAATCAGGGATAATATAGTCAACACCTAGAAGTTCATCTTCGGGAAACTTAATTCCACAGTCAATGATTACGATTTCATCTTGATATTGCACACAATACATATTTTTACCAATTTCGCCTAAACCACCAACGGCATAGACAGCCACTTCATTATTTTTAACTTTTAATTTACGCATAAAAAACTCCTTCTTTTAATAAACCCTAATAACCCATTTGAAAGGCATCAGTGTTTTTACGATCATAATAATTTTTTTCATGGCAAACAACTCTCACCATTCCGATTGTATTAAATTAACCTTATCACATTCCCCTTCAGTTCACAACAAAAGTACCAAGCCTTTTATAGAATAGTAATAAAATAAGACGCAAGCCAATATGCTTGCGTCTTATTTTAGTTTACTGTTTTGTATAATCCTCTAACCAGGCCAAAGCAAGTGCTTTTTCACCTAAATGGGCTCCAATAACTGGGCCAAAATAACTAATATCAATTGGCAAGTCTGGATACTTGGTTTGCAATTTTTCCTGCCACTTTAACGCGGCAGGTTCATCGTTTGCATGAATAATAATTGCTCGAATTGGGTAATCTAGATTTTCTTTACTCTTTGCAAATAATTCTTCTACCCTGGCCAAGGCCTTTTTAGTAGAACGAACTTTTTCAAAGGCTACGATTTCGTGAGCATCGTTGAAAGTCAAAATCGGTTTAATTTTTAACAATCCTCCGATAAACGCTGAAGCATTTGACAATCGTCCCCCACGAACAAGGTTCTGCAAATCATCAACGATGAAATATTCCCCAAAAGTGGAACGTAGTTGATTGAGGCGTTCTAAAATCGAGGCTGGTTCTTGCCCCTCACGTGCCATCCTGGCAGCTTCTAACACGAGTGATCCCATCAAACGCACCGTGATTTCAGAATCATATACGTAAACATTTAAGCCTTCTATCTCATTTTTAATAGAGTCCAAACTACTTACAAATCCTGAAATCGTGCTTGCTAGGTGAATACTAATGACATTTTCATAACCTTCATCACGTAACTGCTTATACAACTCAATCATTTTGCCTAGTGGGGGCTGAGTTGTGCTTGGAAAAGAACCCGAAGTTTTTAGTTTTTTATAAAACTCTTCATTAGTAATGTCAACGCCTTCATCATAACTTTTCCCATCAATCACTACGGGAATTGGTACGATGGTAATATTATTATCTGATATTTCTCTTGCTGATAAGTAACAGGTACTATCTGTTACAATGGCCGTTTTCATGTGTACACCAACTTCTACTTTTAAAATTAATATTTTCATGATAGCATATTTTTATAAATTTTCAAAAATTGTCTTGCTCTATTTAAAATTCTAGATTTAAGAACTTTAGATCTCTCTGTTTGAAACTTAGTTTATCACATTTTCTGGAGACACTGGTATACTAGAAGTTAACAGTCTATTCGAGAAGAAAGTAGGTTTCATTATGTCCTTTGATGGTTCTTTTACACACGCAATGGTTCATGAATTAAATGATTTATTAAAAAGTGGTCGAATTACAAAAATACACCAACCTTACGAAAATGAAGTAATTATTACATTCCGGGCCAATCGAAAAAATTATCCCGTTTTACTCTCTGCTCACCCAAATTATGCGCGAGTGCAAATTACAAAAATTCCTTATGCCAACCCTGCTGTCCCAACTAATTTTGCTATGATGCTAAGAAAATACTTGGATGGTGCCATCTTAAATGGTATTCAGCAGGTTGAGAATGATCGGATTGTCAATTTTTCATTTTCAAAACGAAATGAATTAGGTGATATTGAGGAACTTCTGCTGGCAGTCGAAATTATGGGCCGCAGAAGTAACATCGTCTTACTTAATAACACGACAAAGGTTATTTTAGACACAATTAAGCACATTAATGCTGACCAGAATCGTTATCGTTTGTTACTTCCAGGAGCCACATACATCACACCACCCAGTCAAGACAAGTTAAATCCCTTTACTGATGAAACAAAGGCATATGCTAAAGCGCTGAGTGACTTCCCTAACCAGGAGGTTTTGGCTACTGAACTGCATCGCATTTATCAAGGATTAGATAAAAATACCAGCCTTGAATTAGCTAATTATTTGCATCAACACAACGAATCAAGCGCGTTTGATGACTTTTTCGAAAAATTCGATCAACCAAATCCTGTTATGACAACTAAAAAGCAAAAATCTAGTTTTACTGCTTTTCCATATGCAACTTTAGAAGGCACGCAGCAAAACTTTACTACCTTAGGTGACTTACTGGATGCATTTTACGTAGCGAAGGCTCAACATGATCGAGTCATTCAAAAAGCTGGCAATTTAGTGCATGTTGTCAAAAATGATTTAAAGAAGAATCGAACTAAATTAAAAAAACTTAACCAAACTTTGGCTAGTTCTGAACAAGCCGATGTTTACAAAATCAAGGGAGAAATTTTAACCACTTATCTTAATCAGGTTAAACGAGGAATGACAGAAATCACCCTTCCTAACTATTACGATAACAATCAAGATATTAAGATTTCTCTTTCTAACCAGATTTCACCCTCACAAAATGCGCAAAAGTATTTCAAAAAATATCAAAAGGCAAAAAATGCTGTTCATTATGTTTCTGAACAACTCACAAAAACGCATCAAGAGATTGATTATTTGGACAATATTATGACGCAAATTGAACTGGCAAATCCTCAAGACCTAGATGAAATTCGAGAAGAACTAGAAAAAGAGGGTTATTTAAAGGTTAATCAAAAGAAACGAAAACAAAAACGATCAAGAGCTAGTAAACCAGAAACCTTCCATGCTACAGATGGCACTCAAATTTCTGTCGGTAAAAATGATACTCAAAATGATCGTTTGACTTTGAAAACGGCTAAGAAAACGGATATTTGGTTGCATACTCAGAAGATTCCAGGGTCACACGTGATTATTCATGACGCTAACCCGACCGACCAAACACTCACTGAAGCCGCCACTTTAGCTGCCTACTTTTCCAAAGCACAACAGTCCGCACACGTTCCTGTTGACTATGTGGCTGTTAAACGCGTGCATAAGCCGAATGGTGCCAAACCTGGACTAGTTATTTATGAAGGCCAAAGTACCCTGATTGTGGATCCTGATGAACAGTTAGTCAATCAGTTAAGACAAGTTTAATTAGCAAAAAGGATGCTACGACAAAACGAGTCGTAGCATCCTTTTTTTGTATGAATTTATAACTTTGTGCTTGTAATTCTGGCTCCAATTGCCAACGAAAACGGTGGATTCTGTGGCTCGGGAATCTGTAATTGATTGTACGGAAAAACGTGTTCTAGTTTTAGATGCACATTTTGACTAGTTAACTTAAGTGGTGATTCGCAATTTGAGCGTTTCAGAATTAATTTAACCATGTCCGCCACAATATCATAGTTTAAAGCGTAGGTCATAAAGGGAATATCCTGAATTGCCAACGGAATCGTTCCTGTAACGATAAGGTGACTCCCCTCCTGTTTAAACATAACTGAATAGATGCCATCCTCTTGTTTGCTGAGCTCACTTAGAGATATGTGTTGCAGTTTATTAGAAATCTGTTTCTTTGCTGAAGAAGGAAAATGCAAACTTGCATCTTCCGCAGTGTCAAAACAGCCTAAATTTCGTTGTTTTTCTTCCATCTTTTCAGCCACAACTAAATAATTTGATTCTACATTCTCTGCCCGCGAAGTTCGGGATAATGGTAGTTGGGTAATTTTAACACCAGCTGTTTCCAAGTCCGTAACAATTTGCCACTTTCCTTGTGCAATTACAAAATCCGGTTGTTCACTATTCATAATATTTAAGCAGTTTTCAACAGTTAACGGTTCTAAATACAGTTTGTCAGCTAACCTTGGTAAAATTGAAATTGCACTTGGATTATTATTAATCAAGATAGTTTCAAACCCTAATTTTTGGCAAGCTTGAATTGTATGCACCGTCACATATTCAGCTGCCGCATTCGTACCAACTTGATTATTAGCCGTACCCAAAATAAACACTTTAGGCTTTTCACTAATTTGTGATTCATTTTCTGTTTCAAAAGTTGTGTAATAACTACGATTATTATAAGGAAATTCTCCCGCCGTGGGCTCAATCCCCTTAAACGTTGGTCGAATTTGATTTGTCTCACGGAAATCACGCACTTTTTTGTCAGAACATTTCCACAATTGTGCAATTTGAGAATCGCCATATCCATAATATTTAGCATTGCGCAAAACATCAACGTCAAAAGGATGTTTACGTAACTTTTTTTCAATTTGAACAATATGAATCAATTTGTAGAAATAAAAAGCATCTATTTTTGTGAGTTCTGCCAATTCCTCTACCTGATATCCCCGCCGAATGGCTTCCAGTAAATAAAAAACTTCTCCTGCTGTGGGATGTACTAAAACATTGATTAATTGACCTTCGTTTAGCCTTGATTCATCCAGAGCCGCTTGCTCAGAGGTAGATGTCGAATCAACTGATCGAATCGCTTTCAAGGTCGCTTCTTCAGTACTTCTCCCAAAAGCAATTACCGATCCAGTTGATTTCATTCGCGTATTTAGCTCCTGATTAGCATTAGCAAAACTAGCAAAAGAAAAAGTTGGAAAACGGACTGCAATGTGATCCAATGTTGGCTCAATTAAAGCCAAGGAATCATGCTGCCTCAGGCCTGGAATTGTGATACTTCTTAAATTTCTACCAAAACTAATTTGTGTGCAAACTAACGCAACCGGGTATCCAGTCGCCCGAGCAGCAAATGCCGTTGTGCGATCAAAATAAGGGTTTACCCGAATCACATAATAATTACCTGTACTCTGATTTAAAGCAAATTGAATATGACAAATTCCGCGAATCTTGAATTCTTGTACAATCCTTAAAGCTGAGGATCGAATCGCCTGAAATTCTTGATCTGTAAGAGTCTGAGTCGGCGTGAAGACAATTGAGTCTCCCGCATGAACACCAACTGGATTAAAATCTTCGGCAGCACAAATAAGCATTCTTGTATTTTCATTGTCTCGAATAACGGTCATTTCAATTTCTTTAAACCCGACAATGCTTTTCTCAACCGCAACTTGATGAGTGGTTGAAATTCTAAATGCGGACGCAAGCATTTGTTTCAGCTGATGCTCATTTTCGCATCTCATTCTGTTGTTATTGGTTATGGCAGCGACAGGTTTAACGATTACAGGATAACCAATTCGTCGCACAAATTTTAAAACCTCATTTGTATCACTTAAAATATTAGTTGGAATATAAGGTTCATGAATATTCTGTAAAATACGATTCAATGCCTCTGGATTTTGCGTATTTGCAATAGTCTTTAAGCTAACCCCCAAAACACGAATATTTAATTGATTAAAGATTCCAGCCTCATCAAGTTGGTGAAGTAATTGAAAAATAGGCGTTCCACCTAGTGTTGGTATTAAACCATCGAATTCATTATTTCTAAGAATTGTAATTAAAGAATTGGCATCCAAATTACTAATTATAAAGTGCTCCGGATCTAAATAGTCTCCCGCAACTGAATTAGCATTATTACTGACAAACGTAACTTCCTTGCCAGCCTTGTGAAGTTCTTGAATAGTTTGTAAGGTTGCTGTTTCAAGTTCAGTATCCATACCAATTTCATTTGGGCCAGACCCAATAATTACTATTTTTTGCAACTTTGTTCGTGCCATTTTACCGCTCCATTCGAGTAGTCATGATTTCGATGAATTCATCAAATAATTCTGAACTTTCCAATTGCCCAGGCGCACCATCAGGAAAAAACTGCACACTAAAAGCAGGAAAGTCCCGATGCCTTAATCCTTGAACAGATTGATCAACTAAATCAATGTGGGTAGTCAACATTTTATCGCGATTAATCGACTCACGATCAACTGTATACCCCTGTCCTTGTGATGCATAAAATATTTCATCTGTAATGATTGATAAAATCGGATGATTATCGCCATGATGCTCAAATTGTAATGGCTTAACCTTTGCCCCGTTGGCCATCGCAAATAGTTCATGTCCTAACCCAATAGCAAAGAGCGGAATCCGCTGTTCCACCTCTGCAATCATATCTGTCAATGATTTTGGTAAGTCAGTCGGACTACCAGGACCTGTTGATAAAATAACACCATCAGGGTCTAGATCAAAAATCTGTTCAGCAGTACAAGAATATGGTAGTACAGTCACATTGCAATTTCGTTGACTTAATTGCCGCAATATTCCATGTTTTAGACCTAAATCAACTACCACCACGTTCAACCCGGTTCCTGGGTTAGGGTACGCCTTTGGAGTTGAAACCTGGCTAACTTGTTGATTAGTCAACACAATCGCATTCAATTGATCAAATGCATGAGCTAAGTCCTTAACCGGATCAACAATGCTCCCCTTAACGGTCCCTTTGGCTCGCAACTTGTGAATCAACGCTCGTGTATCAATGCCACTAATACCGGGGATGTTTTGAATTTTTAAAAATTCATCTAATGAAAGTCTTCGTTGACGATTAGTTGAAACATCAGCGACATCGCGGACAATAACACCTTTACATGTAGGTTCAATTGATTCGTAACTAGCCCGATCAATCCCATAACCCCCAATTGAAGGCTGAGAAAAAACAATAATTTGATTGTGATAGATTTGGTTCGTAATAATTTGTTGATACCCAGTTGCACTTGTATTAAAAACAACTTCTCCAAAAGTAGTTGCTGGCGATCCAAAAGCCTGACCACGATAGACCGTGCCATCGTCTAAAATTAAATATCGCTCACTCACGGTCCTCACCTCATTTAACTATTTGCCATTAACAATCTTAACTGAATCTTCTTCATCAATTTCAGAAACGGAAACTTCAATTTTTTCATTCTGCGCAGTCGGGATGTTTTTGCCAACAAAATCTGCTCGGATTGGTAGTTCCCGATGTCCCCTGTCTACCAAAATCGCTAAATTAATTCGTTTAGGTCGACCTATATCCATAATGGCATCCATTGCCGCTCGAATTGTCCGTCCAGTATATAATACGTCATCTACCAAGATAACTTTTTTTCCTTCCAAACTAAATTCAAAATGTGGTTTCCCAGGTAAATTTGGGTCACTATCTAATTGATGAATATCGTCGCGATAAGCTGTGACGTTCAACTCGCCAACTGGTACTTCGACATTTTCAAGTTGTTTTAGTCTCTCCGCGATTCGCTGAGCCAAAAAAACTCCCCGTGTTTTAATTCCAATAATGACCAAATCCTCTACACCACGATTACGCTCAATAATTTCATATGTAATTCGTGTCAAAGCACGCTTCATCGCCATTGTGTCCATGATTTCTTTTTCCAAAGCAGCCAACTTCCTTTCTAAAATAAAGGCGAACCAAATTTACATTTGCTTCGCAAAACTACCTAATCTATATACGCACCTACTAATTTATAAAGCGCTATTACGAATTAACTTTAACCATGTTCAGATTGTGTGTCAAGCCATTTAAGTGTCTTTTCAAACACTGCAGGCAATGGTGCCTTAAATTCAAGATACTTGCCGGTTGTTGGCTGCTTAAACCCTAAGACACTGGCGTGTAAAAATTGACCATTACCTTTTAAAGTTTTTCGGGGTCCATACAACGGATCGCCAGCAACGGGATGTTCAATATATTTCAAATGAACGCGAATCTGATGAGTTCTACCCGTTTCCAATTTGCACTGAATTAAAGTGTAGTTTCCATAACGTTTGAGAACCTTAAAATGGGTAACTGCTGGTCGGCCATCTGCCACAATTGCCTGTTTCTTTCTGTCTTTGGGTGATCGACCAATTGGCGCATCAATCGTCCCTTGATCTTCTTTGATATTTCCGTGCACCAGGGCAATATATAATCGCGTATTTGTTTTAGCTTTCAACTGTGCCGATAAACTCTGTTGCGCATGATCATTTTTGGCCACCATTAATAAACCTGATGTGTCCTTATCAATTCTGTGAACGATTCCTGGTCGATTTGTACCGTTAATTGTAGATAAGGGACTATGATACAGTAACGCATTCACTAATGTGTGATCTGGATGCCCTGCAGCCGGATGGACAACCATACCTTGTGGTTTATTGACAACAATGACATCGTTATCCTCATACACAATATCCAAAGGAATATTTTCTGGTTCAAGATCAAGGGGTTGAATATCTTCATCTTGAATTTCGATCTTATCGCCAGGTTTAACGCTGTACTTATTCTTAATTTGCTTTGAATTAACCAAAATATGGTCATTTTTAATTAAATTTTGAATATGTGAACGAGTTAAATCTGGAAAAGCCGCTGCCAACACTTTATCAATTCTGCCTTGTTGATCCTGGATAACAAGTTCATGGGTTAACATATTTAACTCTCCAATCTATCTTCCTTGAAAATTGCAATAAAAAGTACGATAACACCTATTGTTAGTGAAAAATCAGCCACGTTAAAAATGGGAAAATTGATAAAATCAAGTTGAAACATATCAACAACGTATTTCAATCTAACCCGATCAATAAAGTTTCCAAATGCACCGGCTAAAATTAAGCTTAAACTAATTTGATATAACCAATGTCCACGAGTTTGATACAAAAAATAAAGTAAAACGAACAAAGCCACTACTGTAATTAAATAGAAGAAAGTGGTTTTTCCTTCCAAAATACTCCAGGCTGCCCCGTTGTTTCGAATATTAGTTAGTGAAAAAATTCCAGGTATAACCTGATGAACAGCATCCATACTAATATTGGTTGCAACCCAAAATTTTACTAATTGATCAACTACGACAACTGCTAAAATAATTAAAAAATCTATGGCAAATAACATGTCATGACCTCATTTCCTATCAGAATAATCCGCTGATCTTACCATCATCACTGATGTCAATGTCCAACGCGGCAGGATGCTTGGGTAATCCAGGCATTGTTAGAATATTACCTGTCATTGCCACAATAAAACCGGCTCCCAGCTTAGGAACAAATGATTTTACATGAATAGTAAAATCTTTAGGAGCCCCCAATAATTTAGGATCGTCTGATAGTGAATATTGTGTTTTTGCCATACAAACTGGTAATTTATCCCAACCATACTTTTTAAAACGTTTGATCTGATTAATTGCTTTTTTAGAATACTCAACATGAACACCACCGTATATCTTAGTCACAATGGTTTCAATCTTGACCGTAAGATCAGCATCTGGTTCATACAGTGGCTTAAATGTGGCCGGTTTTTCAACAGTTTTACTTATCGTTTTAGCAAGGTCGAGTGCGCCGTGACCGCCTTTTGCCCAAACATCTGTATCCAAAGCTTGAATTCCCATATCTGCACAAATTTGTTTGACATAGTCAATTTCATGATTGGTGTCTTGAGTAAAACGATTAATTGCTACAACAACCGGTACTCCATATTGAGCCATACTTTTAATATGATGAACAAGGTTTGCAATACCCTTTTTTAATGCATCTAGATTTTCTGTTGCCAAATCTGATAACGCCTGACCACCATTAAGCTTCAAAGCCTTTACAGTCGCCACAATCACAATTGTATCCGGCGTTTTTCCTAATACCGGTGTCTTGATATCAAGAAATTTTTCGGCGCCAAGATCAGCGCCAAAACCTGCTTCGGTAATCGTATAGTCAGCCAAATTCAATGCGGTTTGTGTAGCAAGCACACTATTACAGCCATGCGCAATATTTGCAAACGGACCACCATGAATAATAGCTGGTGTATGAGCCAAAGTTTGAACTAGATTAGGCTTAATTGCATCTTTTAGCAAAGTTGCAATAGCCCCACCAACATTTAAATCTTGGACGGTCACTGGTTTCCGATCGTGCGTGTAACCAATCACAATTCGATTAATTCTTGCTTTCAAATCGTGCAAATCTTCAGACAAACATAGAATAGCCATTAGTTCACTGGCTACCGTAATATCAAAACCATCCTCCCGGGGAACACCTTGAACAGGGCCACCCAAGCCAATGACAATATTGCGAAGTGCGCGATCGTTGATATCTAAAGTTCGTTTCCAAACAATTCTGCGTTGATCAATTCCTAATGCGTTCCCTTGCTGCATATGATTATCAATGAGAGCAGCCAACGTATTATTGGCTGTTGTTAACGCGTGCATATCACCAGTAAAATGCAAATTAATATCTTCCATTGGTACAACCTGAGCATAGCCGCCACCAGTGGCTCCACCCTTCATACCCATCACTGGCCCCAGCGAGGGCTCCCGGAGCGCAATCATAACCTTCTTTTGTAATAAACTAAAAGCATCTCCTAAGCCAACCGTAACAGTTGATTTTCCCTCGCCAGCAGGAGTTGGATTGATTGAAGTAACCAAAATTAATTTTCTTTTAGTCTTTTTTTCTGTTTGCAGAGGCAATTTTATTTTGGCTTTATATGAACCATATTGCTCGATATCATCTTCCGATAGACCAATTTTTTCTGCAACTTTTACAATCTTGTCCATTTTTACATTTTGTGCAATTTCTATGTCTGTCATTTAATTACCCCGCAATTCCAGCACGTTTATCTTTTAAAGTTTGAAACAAATATTCTCGATTCTTTTTAGAAAGATAAAAAGAATACTGATCAGAATTAAACATAAAACTAATTCCAAATTTAGTCAGTTTCATTGTCTGAATGTCTGCCACATTCATCACTAGCCAGCTCTTTTGTAAACTTCGATTAACAACTAACTTATCAGCTTGTACTAACATTGAACGGGTAAAATACTGGACACCACAAATAATGATAAAGCCAATAAAAAATGCCGCCGTAATCCAATTAAAATGAGTGACCTCAAGCCAAAAAATAACTCCCATAATTAAAACTAACAGTGTCCACGACCATGATGAAATACTGGCTAAAAACGCTGGTTGATAATAAAAATTAGTTTTTGAGGATTGCACAGTGATCACTAACCTTTCATATGAAGATAATTAGAAATTTCTTTTTGATACTTCGAGTAATCTCTTGAAGATTCAAGTAATGAAACTAATAGTTTGGCAACTATCGGTCCGGTTGTTAACCCAGATGATCCCAGTCCTGAAGCCACTAAAACATGGTCATTATTTGGTAACCAGCCAAAGAATGGCGAAAAATCATCTGTAAACGACCGGGTGCCAACCCTAGTCGCGATTAAATCATCCTTAGATAAACGATTATCAATTCTTTTAGCACTTGCAAAAAGATCATCCAAAGCATCTTGAGTGAATTTTAAGTCAAAACCCGGTGTATTTTCGTGGGTCGCTCCAATAATTAAGCGCCCATCACCAATTGGCATAAAGTCCTTTTCACTTTCAGGCATTAATACCGGTGCAATTACATCATTTTGATAAGCTGGTACATTCAATTCAATTAATTGCCCTTTTTGTGGATGAACTTGTACTTCATAATTTAGAGGGGCCAATAATTCGTTAATGCCCGCTCCAGCACAAACCAGGATCAGATCAAATTTTTTAACTTGGCTTTCATCTTTGATAGTTTGATCATCAACTAACTCAACCTTGCTATGCACAAGGTTAACACCATTTCGTTCACTAATTTCCAAGAGATGTTTGACAAATCGATTTCCGTCAATGCGCGCCCCACCGCTAATAAAGATCCCTTGAAAATCTGCAGTAACAAGTGGCAATAGCGTCCGAATTTCTTGCGCATCCACACGCTTAATTGTCCCCATTTCCGGAGCATTCACTTTTCTTTGATTAGCCAATGATTCTAACTCATCCAAATCAGCACTTTCTTTTCTGGTGACAATTGTCCCAGATTGCAGATAAGTTTTGGAATTCATTTGAGTTTCTTTAGCCAATTCAGCAATATAGGTTGCCCCATCTTTAGCTAATGCGTACCATTTCTTATTCCGGCGTTTTGATAGCCAAGGCGAAATAATTCCGGCAGCAGCCCTAGTAGCCTGACCTTTTCCTGGATCATATAAGGTAACCGAGTAATCACTGTTTTTACTTATTAAATACGCAGCAGTTGCACCAACAATGCCACCACCGATAATGGCAACTTTTTCCATACTAATTCGTTTCACGCTTTCCTTCATGATGCCAAACTGGCTTTCCCCAATATTGGAAATAATCAGTCCTTAAAGCACCATTGTACAGTTTTCTTTTTTTAGTGGCTTGACCACCATAAAATCGTTCAAATTCCAAATCACTTGTTAAAATATATTTACTCCAGGTTTTTAACGGCTTGTAAACGACTCCCATTTCACAATAGAGTTTACGTACGCTTTCTTGATCACTTAACCGTTGTCCATAAGGAGGATTGGCTACAATAACACCATTTAATTTATCTGTTTTGAAATCTTTAACAGCCATTTGCTTAAATGAAATAAGATCTCCCAAACCCGCTTCGAGTGCATTTCGTTTAGAGATATTAATCATATTTTGATCAATATCGTAACCTGTAATATCAAGTTTAGCATCATAATTAGCCTGGGCGTCTGCTTCATCACGTAATTTTTCACTCACTGTATCAGGAACCCAATCCCATTTTTCACAAATGAAGTTACGGTTAAACCCGGGCGCAATATTTTGACCAATCAATGCAGCTTCAATGGGAATCGTTCCTGATCCACAAACAGGATCAACAAACGGCATATCTGGTTTCCAACTGGTCAATAATACTAAAGCAGCAGCCATGTTCTCCTTTAAAGGAGCACCACCTTTGTCAATTCGATAACCTCGTTTGAATAAACTGTCTCCAGTGGTATCCAAAGTCAACTGAACCTGATCCTTGTTAATTGCAACTTCGATTGGATAAACGGCACCTGTTTCTGGTAATCTTGTTCGTCGATGATAAGTTTCTGAAAGCTGGTTCACAATTGCTTTTTTGACAATGGCCTGTGCATCCGGCACACTGTGCAATTGTGAATTTCTTGATCTTCCCTCTACAGGAAAATTAGCATCAATGGGCAATAATTTATCCCAGTTTATTTGTTTAGTTTGCTCAAAAAGAGAATCAAATGTCTTGGCTTCAAACTCACTGACCACAATTTTAATTCGATCTGCCGTTCTTAACCAAAGATTTGTTCTAAGAATGTCTTCAATTGTACCTTCAAAACGAACGCGGCCATTTTGAACCTCAACATCATAACCAAGTTCGCGTAATTCCTTACCTACCAGTGCCTCAATTCCACTAGCACAGGTGGCCATTAATTCAAATTTTTGCATAAATTTCACCTTTTATATTTTTAATCTAAAAAAAACTAGGATAAAAGCGAACTTCTACCCTAGTCTCCTGAAATGTAAATCTCTATAAGCCATGTTTTGTCCAAAATGAATTCTCAGGTTCAATTCAAATTTGGGTAATCATCTATCTCCAAGCGTCACCGCTTGCCCCCACATTTAGTTCAATTCCAGATGTGAAGCGCCCCTACCAATGTTTGGGTTGCCCGCTCGTGGGGTTTACCGCGTTCCAACAATATGATTTCTCATATTGATACGTTTCTGTGGCACCTTAGGGAACATGAGAACATAGCCGAAACCTTAGTTCTGTATTCCGCCGTTATCTCAAATGAGATACCTCAGCTTATTTTTTCACCGAGCACGAACACTACAAGCATCGCAGCTTGTGCGGGCATGGACTTTCCTCAGCCTACATAAGTAGACCGCAATTACCCGAGATTTACAAAGTATAATTAAATTCGATGTGATTCATTTTCGCCATTGTCAAGTTGTGAGCCGAACACCCGACGCTCCAAGTTTGAAAGCCGCTTAAGAATATCCATGTTGGTTGCGCTATTGACAGGCTGTGTACTAGAAGTAGTTTTGCCCACGGAAACTTGTTTTGTTAGTTCATCAATTTTATCGAGTAGTCTTTCATTTTCATCCTTTAACTGTTGGATATTTTTTGAAAAAGTCTCATAATCTTTGATAACTGAATCCAAATAGGTATCAACGTCTGCTGGATCGTAGCCACGCATCTTAGGTTTAAATTCTTTTTGCAAAATATCTTTTGGAGTAAGATTTATGTTATCCATATTTAGCACCTCATAATTATTGTAATATCTGCGTAACACGTATTCCATTGTATCAGACTTTAATCCAAATTAAAACTGTTGTTCTCATTTTCTGCATATTCATCCGCTGCTTCTTGTAGATCATCAAAATCTATCACTTCTAGTGGATAAGGATGATTCTCTCGCCATTTCTGAATAAGATCATAGTCATACTTAGTCTTTCCGGGATGCCCTGGATCGTATATTAAAATTGCCTGGTCTGTATGGGTTAACATAAAGCGTTGATAGGCCCTCAACTGTTGAGGCGCTTGATACGGTTTATGACTAACGCTATCTGTAAAATCTGCTTTTGCTAAAATTTGGGAAAGTTTTGCTTGATTATTCTCGTTCCACTGTTGACCAAATTCCGTAAACGGTAGCATTACGGCAACTTTAAAGTCAGGATACTCAGTTTTTAGTTGAACGCCAATTTCCATTGCCCACTGTTCTACTCCTAGTTGAGCACCAGTTATTAGCCAATCAGCACCTGACTCAAGACGAATTTTAAGCGCATCTTTTATAACTTTTTGAATAATTAATAGTTTTGGATCTTTATCATTAAAAATTTCTAATTCATAACTTCGATATCCTGTAACCCAAACACGACTCATAAAGTATTCCTCCAAATTTTAAAAATAGATTTCAGATAGTTTTTAACTTTACATCTATAGTATAATATAGAAAATAGGAAGTGATGAACAAGTGAACTTTCATTACCCATCAGGAAAGAAATATATGCATCCAGACTCGTCTTCCAACTCTGGCATTAAGAAGGCCCCCACGCAGTTCGGAAAACGGGGAATGTCATTAGAAGATGAATTAAACGAAAGTAATCAATATTATCTTTCACACGGAATTGCAGTGGTTCATAAAAAACCAACTCCCATTCAAATTGTTAAAGTTGATTATCCTAAGCGAAGTGCCGCAGTTATTAAAGAGGCCTATTTCCGTCAGGCGTCTACAACTGATTATAATGGCGTTTACAAGGGTTATTACATTGACTTTGATGCAAAGGAAACTAAAAGGAAAACTGCATTTCCACTCGATAATTTTCATGACCACCAAATACGTCACATGAAAGCTTGCATTGCTTCCAAAGGTATTTGTTTTACAATTATTAAATTCGTCGAAATCGATCAAATTTTTTTGCTTTCGGCAACGGATCTCTTTTATTTTTGGGATCGTCAAAAAAATGGTGGTAGAAAGTCCATTCCACTTAGTTATATAAAAGAAAATGGCTACTTAATTAACTATCAGTTAAATCCCCTTATTCCGTATCTGAATGCTGCGGACAAATTGTTAATTAAGAAACACGAAGGAGAACAACATGCAAACTAATAATCACAATTCTGATAATTATCAGCCTCACCGTACCCAACATTCGCAGTTAACTCAGCCACCTCATCGTCGTCGCTCCATCTTTAAACGAATTCTTTTGTGGCTAATTGCACTATTTGTTTTAGCACTAATTGGTGGCGCAGGGCTTTTTATGTATTATGCCAAGGATTCCCCAAGTATTTCGGAAGAACAATTATCTAGTGATGAAGCAACTGTTGTTTATGACAAAAGCGGTAAAGTTATTAGTCGTTTAGGTGCTCAAAATCGGGACTATGTCAAAGCAAACGAAATCCCTAAATCTCTTAAAAGTGCGGTTGTTTCAATTGAAGATAAACGTTTTTATAAAAATAATGGCGTTGATCCCGTTCGAATTGTTGGCGCGGCATTCGCAAATTTAACTGGCTCTTCACTTGGCCTTCAAGGTGCCAGTACACTAACTCAACAATTGGTTAAACTTTCAGTATTCTCAACCTCTGCAAAAGACCGAACGTTGCGTGTAAAGGCTCAGGAAGCTTGGTTGGCCTTAAAAGTTGACAAAAAGTATTCGAAAGATAAAATTCTGGAGTTTTACATCAATAAAGTTTACATGGGCAATGGCGTTTACGGAATGGGAACCGCGGCCAAGTATTATTATGGGAAATCACTTTCTAAGCTAAGCCTCGGTGAAATTGCCCTGTTAGCTGGTATGCCACAAGCGCCTACTTCTTACGATCCCACTAAATATCCAACGTATGCATTATCACGGCGTAACACCGTCTTACAGGCCATGGTAAGCAATAAAGTAATCACTAAGGCTCAAGCAGCCAAGGCCGAAAAGACAAGCGTTAAAACTGGTTTAGTTAAAACCCACAGTACAAATGGTCTTTCCACGGTAAGTAGTAAAATTGTAGACTCTTACTTGAAGCAAGTCATTAGAAGTGTTCAGTCGAAGGGATTTAATCCTTATACGGATGGTATGAAAATTTATACCAACTTAGATTTAGCCGCTCAAAAACGACTTTATAAAATTGGAAATTCAAGTAACTACGTTCAATATCCTGATTCTAAGTTTCAACTTGGTGTTTCGATTACCAATCCAAATAACGGAAAAGTGGTCGCCATGCTGGGTGGTCGGCAAAACGGAAATGTCACTTTTGGTTTGAACCGGGCTGTTCAAACGGATCGTAGCAGTGGTTCTACTGCTAAACCGTTGATGGACTATGGACCAGCCATTCAGTATCTAAATTGGCCAACCAGTCGAACGGTAAAGGATGAGCCCTTTACTTACCCAGGATCAAAAACAAAATTATATGACTTTGATAAAGCATACAAGGGAAAAATGACAATGCGTCAAGCACTTGTTCAATCCCGAAATATTCCGGCAATTCGAACCTTACAAGATGTTGGTATTAGTAAGGCAACCACCTTCTTAGGAAAACTTGGTATTTCTCAAAAAGGAACCTATAATCTTCAAAACGGAATTGGCTTATACATTTCACCCCTTCAGGAAGCAGCTGCTTATGCGGCGTTTGCCAATGGCGGAACCTACTACAAACCATATTATGTCAATAAAATTGTGACCCAAAGCGGCAAAACCTATCGTTATAGTAGCCAAGGTAAACGAGCAATGAGTAAAGCTACAGCCTATATGATCACAGACATGCTTAAGGGGGTCCTAACTGATTCAAATGGTACCGGATCAACAGCTGCTATTTCAGGACTTTATGAGGCTGGTAAAACTGGAACAACGGCTTACCCATCCGACATTGCTAGCAACTATCCAAGTACTGCTTCAATGGACTCTTGGTTTACGGGATACACGCGTCATTACAGCATGTCAGTGTGGACCGGCTATGATGAGCAAAATACTGCTTCCGGATTCCTAAGCGAACAGGAAACTCTTATTGCGCAACAGGTTTATAAGAGCATGATGGGCTATCTTGCCACATCTGTAACCAATGAAGACTGGGTAAAACCAGCCAGTGTGACAGAAAAAACCGTAAATGGTGTGAAAGAACTATTCAAGGCAAACTCTAGCTATAGTACTTCAGGAGCTAGCGATGAAGACTCTTCAAATAATTCATCAAGTTACTCTAGTTCCTCAAGATCTAGTTCTTCTACTGTTACCACCAGTCGGGATACATCTTCAAAGAGTAGTAGTAGCAGTAATAGTAACAACAGTAGCTCTAACAATAGTTCCTCCAGCTCATCAAGTTCTAGTTCCAGCAGCTCAAGCAGTGCAAGTTCTAGTTCGAGCTCATCCAGTGAAGAATCTTCATCAAGTAGCAACAAAGAATAAACAAAAAGAACCTATATTCTCTAACTAGCCGAAAAACGACTAGAAAATGGAATATAGGTTTTTTTGAGCCCTTTTTAATCTTGGTCTGAAATCTTATATATAGGAATTTTGGGACCTGTTAAGTCAGCTTTTGTAGTTGGCCGATTTGAATCCGAACTGTTTATTGAACCGTTCCGTTGGCGATTTTCTTCTTTTTGGACTTGTTTCACTGTGGTTAAGTTTCGCTTTTCCCAGTTTAACAAAATACGATCCATATATCTTAAACTATATGCCTGACTTAAAACGGCCTCTTTTAAGGCTAATGAAATCATTTCTGGAGCATAATGGTCATCGGTTAGCCATTGATTAATAGTTTCATATTCAATCGGCGACAATGGTCGACCAAATTCAGATTCGATTTGAGCAAAAACAGTTTCACGGGTTACTTTATTAGTCTCCTGTTTTTGGGCCTGAACCTCATTGCTTGCCGACTGCAATAGTTTTTCAAATAGTCGTTCAAAACTATATTGATCATAACTTTTCCCGTCAGCGTGCTTAACAGTTTTTATTTCCATTAATTTATTTTGAATCATTTCGTGCAATAACTCGTAAACTTTATTCTCCGTTAACCCCGTTTCTTTAGAAATTAACTTTGAACTAGGAAAAAGATCGCCTTGTCCGCGCTGTTTTTCAATAATTAAGTAAATAACTAATTCATCATTAGTTAACCCAAGTTGATGGAAGTTACTTAATAAATAGTTGGAAACGACCGTGTTCCCAGCTTTCAAAAACCTTCGTGTTAACTCATCCAAAGCTTTCCCCTCCTTTTTTCAGTTCACTATGGATAAAGCCGATGAAGCAATCTTGGGAATGGAATTGTTTCACGCACATGATCCTCACCAGTTATCCAAGTTAAGGTCCGCTCTAAGCCTAACCCAAACCCAGAATGCGGCACTGATCCATATTTACGTAAATCTAAATACCAGTCATAGTTTTTAGGATCTTGGCCAGCTTTTTTTATTTGACTAACCAAATAATCATAATCCGTGGCCCGTTCCGATCCGCCAATAATTTCTCCATAACCTTCAGGAGCCAATAAATCAGCACAAATTACTAAATCATCCCGGGTTGGATGTGGCTTCATGTAAAATGCTTTGATTGCCTTAGGATAGTTCATAACAAATACTGGTTGTTCAAATTGATCGGCCAAAAATGTTTCTTCAGGAGAGCCAAAATCTACACCCCATTGTAAATCAGGGAATTTTCCTGATTCTTGTAACATTTCAATAGCTTTATCATAAGTGATTCTAGCATAGGGTAATTTAGTATACTTCTTTAAGACCTCAATATCACGACCCAAAATTTTCAATTCATAAGCACAATGATCGATGACATTTTGTACTAAAAAGGCAACGTATTTTTCCTGTAATTCAAGACTCTGTTCTTGATGCATAAAAGCCATTTCGGGTTCGATCATCCAAAATTCGATTAAATGCCGCCGTGTTTTCGACTTTTCAGCCCGAAATGTTGGTCCAAATGAAAACACCTTGTCAAAAGCCATTGCACCAGCTTCTTCGTATAACTGACCACTTTGTGACAAGTAGGCTTCACGATCAAAATACTTGGTCTTAAAGAGCTCTGTGGTTCCCTCAGGTGCGCTTCCTGTCAAAATTGGTGCATCAAGTTTAATAAAGCCTTCGTTATTGAAAAATTCATAGGTAGCCCGAATTACTTCATTTCGAATTTCCATAATGGCATGTGGGCGTGAGGATCTTAGCCAAAGGTGACGGTGATCTAGTAAGAAATCAATCCCGTGTTCTTTTGGTGTGATTGGATAGTCGTTACTTTCCCCAATTACTTCAATACCATCAACTTCAATTTCGTATCCAAAATGTGAACGATCATCTTGATGAATAGTCCCTGTAATCCACATACTGGTCTCTTGCCGTAATTTTTTAGCAATTTCAAAAATTTCTTCGCCAACAACGCTTTTGACTACAACACCCTGAAAAAAGGCTGTGCCATCCCGCAATTGTAAAAAACTAATTTTTCCGCTAGATCGTTTGTCCGTTAACCAAACGCCAATTTTTACACGTTCGTCAACATGATCTTTGGAATCTACGATACTTATTTGTTCCAAGATAAATATCCTCCTTGAGTAATTTCATTAAATGTCATTCACTGATCGAACAACCGTACCATTTTTAAAGTTTAAAGTTTTCAGACATAATTGTCCAGAGGCATTCATATATCCGACCTCCCAAACAGGCTTTTGTTTGTAAATTCCCATTGAAATGGTGGTTACTTTTTTTGGACTATAATTGTTCCAAATCTTTTTAAGGGCATCGTTGCGATCAATTCCTGCTGATTGTTTAAAAATACGGATCTTTTTTCCATTATTCGAAATAATGACATACACGGGAATGTTTTGTTTGGTCACTCCCGTTACTGTGTAGAAGGTCTGTTCTGAGTTAGCCCACGAAAAGTTGGTTTCTGTCTTCAAATGAGCATATTTTTTTGCAA
The DNA here is from genome assembly GCF_007990205.1 of Pediococcus parvulus. Taxonomy (GTDB): domain Bacteria; phylum Bacillota; class Bacilli; order Lactobacillales; family Lactobacillaceae; genus Pediococcus; species Pediococcus parvulus. The sequence goes on from NZ_BJWE01000001.1 coordinate 78,186, forward strand.
TTTTCAGTGACTGACTTTTAGCTGAGTCTATTGGTTTACGAACTTCATGATACACAATAGAAGATCCACCAACCAAGATGATAACGGCTGCAATAAATATCAGAAACCAATGACTATTGTGTTTTCTTGAACGTTTCAAATTTACAGCTCACTTTCTTTTAAGTTTCAAACTTCACCATTATAGCAAACATATCAGGCTCTAGTTAGTGATGTTTCTTAAAGAATTTATCAAGTTCGCCATTTAGTTCATTTAGCGGCAACTTCTGTACTGGCATGTCCTTGGGCAAACTGTGAAGCATAGTCTTTCCGTAACTCTTATCAAGAATTCGGCGATCTAAAATGACAGCTGCCCCATAATCTTTTTCGGAACGAATTAATCGCCCGATCCCTTGCTTTAATCTGAGAATGCTTCTTGGTAATAATGCCGATATGAATGGATTTTTATGTGCTTGCTTTTGCAGTTTGGTCTCCGCCTTAGTAAAAATTTCGTCCGGAGAATCAAACGGTAACCTCGTTATAATTAATAAATCAAGTTTACCATTTGATAAGTCCATCCCCTCCCAGAAACTAGAGGCGCCAAACAACACACTAGTGGAACCAGACAAAAATTCTCGTGTCAATTTTGATTTTGTCCCATTCACGCCTTGAGCCAAAATTCGGCGTTTGTGTCCTAAGTCAGTTCTTTGAATACGGTTGAAAACATCTCTAATTGTTGCCAAAGAATTAAACAAAACTAGAATTTTTCCAGGTGTCACTTTTGCTAACTGATAAATCGCATCTGTTAAATACTGGGCATATTCGTCTGCATCAATTTCATTGATCACAGGACCGTCGTTAGCAACCTGCAAGAGTGCATTCTCGGCAAAATTATACGGACTACTATATTTTTTTACAGTGGTTGAAGCCGTTGCTAATCCAACTTGATTCAAGAAATACTTAGAGCGACTGTTAGAAAACAACGTTGCCCCAATTAAAGTTGGCTTTTGGAACCAAGGATAAACCTGATTCTTTATATAATTAGCACTCTCAATAATTCCCTGCGATAAACTCACACTACCAGCATCATGTTGTGGTCCAACTTGAATCCAGAAAAAATCTGCATCTTTATTACGTTGATTGGGTTTAAAAAACGATCCAAAAATTTGTAAAAATATTTGAGATTGTTCTTCAACTTCAAGTTGACTATTATTCAATTTAATCCACGTCCGTACTTCAGACTCAAGTAAATTTTGTTGTTGTTTTTCAATGATTTTGCTAAGGGCTTCAAACTCCAGAATTTCAGAAGTAAATTTTTCTTGTAAACTTTGAATAGTTCGTTTATTAGCTTCGTAAAAAGTTTGCAGTTCGGGATAGGTTATCACATGTTGAAATGGCAAATTGTTAGTTTCGGCTGGCATTTGACGGGCCAAAAAACGTTTAAACAATTGCTCTTGCAAACTAGCAATTAATTGATTAATTGTTTCTAAATGATCGGCCATTTGATAAACATGAAAACTTCCCATTGGATCACTTTGAATAATTGGTGATCGATTAATTCCTTGATTCATCTTAAGATGGCTAACTTCGCTATGTGCCATACTCATCAAGTGATTAATATCGAATGTGACCCGATTTTCTTGTAAAATCGTGTTTACAAAACGCTGCGCCTCATCCACAACCAAGTAGGGTTTATGAGCTTTATTGCCAAGTAAATCTGCGTGCCGCAAAAGAAATGCGTGATTAGTCACCACAATCTGTGAAATATGAGCTTTTCGAATGACGCGCTGGTAAAAATCAAGCTCATAAAACGGGTTAGTCGCATCTAAACTAGCAATTCCCTGGTGACGAATTTCATTTAATAGAGGAATTTTGTGATTATTGATATGTAGTTCATCTAAATCACCTGTTTTTGTATAGGTCAACCAAACCAACAGTTTCATTTTAATCAAACGACTTTGATTGGCTGGGTCACTCTCGTTAAGCTGTTGTGAAAATTTTGCCAAATCAATATAGTGACTACTCCCCTTCACTAGGGTGGCATTCATCGGGATTTGTAAAATTTTACTCAAAATAGGAATGGCCTTTTCCATCAACTGAGATTGTAATAAGGTTGTTGTTGAACTAATAACGACTGGCAATTGATTTTGAATGGCCAAATAAGCAAACGGTAACAAATACGCAATTGTTTTGCCAATTCCCGTGGGAGCTTCAATAACTAATGCTTTAGGATCGGGATTCTTGTAGTTTGCATAAATTGCATTCATGATTCGTGACTGGGCGCTCCGCCAACCCAAATCACCTTTAAATAGCGCTAACTTGGCCTTCTTAGATTGCGGATAACGCCCTAGTTGCTCAGTTGTCGCGTCAGTAAAACTTGTTCGTTGCACCCGCATGACAATGTTTTCCTTAACCATTAAGTAATCGGGCAAAGTCCCCGGATTCTTCTGTTTCCGTTCAAATGCATCACTAATTAATTCTGCGGTTTGTCGAGGTAAACTTCCAGACAGGATGTTCAACTGTTGTAACGTTAATAATGGCAATTCTGCCAATCGTTTCATCAGCATAATAAATAGTTTAGCTGTCGCAAGTGCGTCACTATCCGCAGAATGTGGGTGTTCATGTTTAATTCCAAAGTACCGCGATAAGTCTCGCAAACGATAACCATTCACACTAGGCAATAGAATCTGACTTAACGTAACCGTATCAACCGCTTTAATGGTTAAAGCTGGATAACCTACGCGTTCAAATTCATAATTTAAAAACGGAAAGTCAAAATTGACATTGTGCGCCACAAAAACGGTATCAGAAAGAAGCCCAAACAAGGTTGGCGCAATGTCGTCAAATAAAGGGGCTTTACGAACACGCCGATTGGTAATTCCTGTCAGTTGCTGAATGGCATTTGGAATCCCCATTTCTGGGTTAACGTCCGTTGCAAAAGTATTAATAATTTTATGATTTTTAACAAAAACACAGCTAATTTGGATTATCCGCTCGTTATCATTCAAATTAGTCCCTGTGGTTTCGATATCTACGACTGCATAAGTTGTATTAGAATCCATATTCTCACCAGTTAACTCATAAGATGTTTGTTTCATATCTTTAATGATACTACATTCATGCCAGTGCATAAATGCTTACTGACTTCTGTTACCAGAAATTAAAATTAAACTCACCTTTTCGACCTAATTCTGATCTATAAAGCAACAAGATTGCTAAATATAAAAATATGGTAAAATGTAAGTTTGTTTGTGGTTTATGTAATCTAAAACAGGTAGACTAAAAATGAAAAAAGTTATTGCTAAATAAAATCTTAAATTAAGTGTTTTTGAAAGTGAGCGAACGCTTTGCAAAAATCAACGACTGGTCAAAGTCATGCTAAAATTATTTTTTTTGGTGAACACAGTGTTGTCTACGGGCAACCTGCAATTTGTTTACCAATTTCGAAAATAAAAACCGTTGTGTCGATTAAATCTTCTAGTGAAGGCCAACAAGTTTCAAGTCGGTATTTTACTGGCTTTTTATCAGAAATGCCTGAAAGTCAAACTGGTATCCAATTACTAATCAAAACCATTTTAACTGAATTAAATCAAGAAAAAACGCCGTTTGGGCTAACAATAACCAGTGAAATTCCAGCCGAACGTGGAATGGGATCTTCGGCGGCCACTGCTGTCGCAATTGTCCGTGCTTTTTTCCACTTTTTTAAACAACCGTTATCTCATACTGAATTGTTGCGCCTTGCTGATGTTTCTGAGCAATACATCCATGGGAATCCCAGTGGCTTAGACGCTGCCACCGTGAGTTCACAAACCCCAATTTGGTTTGTTCGGGGACGCCGCCCTCAAGCCATTCCCATTAAACAAAATACATTCTTAGTTATTGCGGATACAGGCATTATGGGGCAAACGGGTCTGGCTGTTCAACATGTAAAATCCCAATTGGCCAGCGATCCTCAGGCTGAAGCAGCTATTGAATCTCTTGGAAAATATGCCAAACAAGCCCGTCATTGTCTAGCGATTGGCGATTCAAAAAAATTGGGTCTTTTAATGAACCATTCTCAAACTATTTTATCCAAATTAGGTGTCAGTCATCCTACGTTAGATCTGTTTGCAAATTTATCTCTTTCTAACGGTGCACTAGGTGCCAAACTCACTGGTGGTGGCATGGGTGGTTGCTTGATTTCGTTAACACCGGATAAACCTTCGGCCGAAAAGGTTGCCACAGTATTGGAAAAACACGGCGCAATTCATACTTGGATTGAACCTCTCGTCACACTGAATCGCAAAGGAGATCACCATGATCACAGCTAGAGCACATACGAATATTGCGTTCCTAAAATATTGGGGAAAAAAAGATTCAAACTTGATTTTACCTTACAACGACAGCATTTCTTTAACTCTAAATAAGTTTTATACGGATACCAGTGTCGAATTTACATCATCCATGAAAGAGGATGAAATTTTGGTAGATAATCAACCTTTGACAGGATCGGGTTTAAAAAGAGCTAAACGCGTTTTAGAGTTGATTCGGCAAAAAAGCGGGATTAAAGCGAGTGCGGTGGTTCATTCAACCAATCATGTTCCAACAACGGCTGGCCTTGCCTCATCTGCATCGGCATTTGCTGCCTTAGCTGCGGCTGGTGCAAAAGCTGCAAACTTACACCTCACTGATAAAGAACTCTCCATTTTGGCTCGTCACGGCTCCGGTTCGGCATCCCGTTCAATTTTTGGTGGTTTCGTACAGTGGCATGCCGGTCATGATGATCAAAGCTCATATGCACAAAGTATTCAATCACCTGTTAACTGGGATATTAATTTAATTACGGCTCTTGTAGATACAGCTCAAAAGAAAGTCAGTAGTACAAATGGGATGCAAGCGGTTGTTGAAACTTCCCCTTTCTTTCCAGCCTGGGTAAAAAGCGCGCAAGCAGACATCGAACCGATGAAATCAGCAATCCTTAACAAAAACTTAGCAAAGTTGGGCGCAATCGCCGAAAACAATGCAATGCGCATGCACGCGACAACGTTTGGAGCCGTTCCCAGTTTTACTTATTTCCAACCTCAAACGCTTGCAATTATTGAAGCTGTTCGCAACATCCGAAAACAAGGTGTAGAATGTTATAGTACCGTTGATGCTGGTCCTAATGTTAAGATAATTTGCGCCTCATCTGATAACGATTTGATTATGGAAAAATTAGAACCAATCATGGGTCACAATCAGTTATTAGTTTGCAAACCTGGACCTGGCGTGACGTACCGATAAACATTAATTAAAATTTTGAAGGGACATGATCCATTGATTACGGTAAAAGCACCTGGGAAGCTCTACATCGCTGGTGAATATGCAGTTGTAGAGTCAGGGTACCCTGCCATTATTGTGGCATTAAATCAATTTGTTTCGGCTTCAATTGAAAAAACAGAAAATGTTGGTCGGATCGTTTCTGAACAATATCATGAAAACTCAATTTCTTGGCGTCGACAAGGTTCTAAGATGATTTTTGATAATCGTGACAATCCGTTTCACTACATCCTTTCTGCAATTAGTTTGACAGAAGAATACGCCAGCAACCTTCACAAAGACTTGGGACTTTATAATTTATATATAAACAGTGACCTTGATAGCGCAGATGGCAAAAAATATGGTTTAGGCAGTTCCGCTGCCGTAACTGTGGCAACCATCAAAGCTTTGGCCAAATTTTATCACCTGCCTTTAACCAAGGACAGTTTATTTAAGCTAGCAGCTATTGCTCATTTCGATGTTCAAGGCAATGGATCCCTTGGTGACATAGCTGCTAGTGTTTATGGCGGCTGGATTGCGTATCATTCCTTTAACCGAGATTGGTTATCTGCGCAACGTCGCCAAACTTCTTTAATGGACTTGTTAGAAAAACCTTGGCCAGGATTGGATGTTGAACTACTGACTCCACCCGATGATCTAAAACTGATGATTGGTTGGACTGGTTCTCCTGCTTCAACCTCTCATTTGGTTGACAAGGTCGCCATGGGTAAAGTGAAAGATCAGCATGAATATCAGGTCTTTTTGAAGGAAAGTAAAGCTTGTCTAAAAGAAATGATCCGCGGTTTTCATGACCAATCGATTGCCGTTATTCAGCACCAATTGCGTGTAAATCGTGCCATTTTGAAAAAATTAGCTGATTTTAGTCAGGTATTAATTGAAACCTCAACTTTAAAAGAAATGATTAAGGATGCTGAAAACGCCGGCGGGGCTGCAAAAAGTTCCGGTGCGGGTGGTGGTGATTGTGGAATCGTCTTAATCGATAAAAATCGTCCCATCGAAAATCTCCTAAAAACTTGGCATGATAAGGGTATCAAACAATTAGAGTTTAACGTTCATAACGTCACTGAACTTTAAGGAGAACAAGCTATGAAAGATATTCAGTCCCATCGAAAAGATGAACATGTTTCTCTAGCAGAACATTTCTACCAAGATCAAGCTAAGGCTGGTTTCCAGCAAGTTCGCTTACTACCGAATAGTCTTCCGGAAATCGATAAAGCTCAAATTAATTTAAAAAGCCAATTTGGGGGAATCGTGACCGATTGCCCTTTTTATATTGAGGCAATGACTGGTGGCAGTTCGTACACCGGCAAACTAAATGCAAGTTTGGCACGGATTGCTAAGGCTACTCATTTGGCAATGGCCGTTGGCTCTCAAAGTGTCGCCTTAAAACAGCCCGCTTTACAATCTACCTTTGAAACTGTTCGCGAAATCAACCCAGATGGCGTTATTGCAGCAAACATTGGTGCCAATCACTCTGCCGTTGATGCACAAAAGGCGATCGACATGATTGACGCCAACTTGTTGGAAGTTCATATCAACGCGGCCCAAGAAATTGTGATGCCTGAAGGAGATCGTCAATTTAACTGGTTAACAAACATTAAAGAAATTGTTCAGTCCGTTTCCGTTCCTGTTATTGTTAAAGAAGTTGGCTTTGGCATGACTAAACAAACTATGGAAAAACTTGCAGCAATCGGGGTTCAATCGATTAATGTGGCCGGTCATGGTGGAACTAATTTCGCAAAAATCGAAAACGAACGCCGGCATGACAAAGTATACAGCTACCTTCAAGATTACGGCATTACTACCGTGGAATCTTTGTTGGAATCTCAGGCTTTGCAGAATAAGCTCCATATTTTGGCCTGCGGTGGCATTCGAACGCCTCTAGACATGACAAAGAGCTTTGCTTTAGGAGCCGAAATGGTTGGAGTTGCCGGAAAAATCTTACATTCCCTCCTTCGTGAAGGTGAAGAACAGACTATTCAAATGATCACGGATTGGCAAGAACAGCTAGCAGATTTGTTAACCCTGCAAGGTGCTTCAAACATTAAACAATTAAATTGTCAAAATTTAGTTTTTGATGCCGCGTTACGTGATTATTGTGGACAACGAAAAATTGAAATCAATTAAAAAAGTTACGACAAAATTGTCGTAACTTTTTTAATCACGCCATAAACTTAATTTTTAATCTCAAACCGCAATTTTTTTGGATAGAAATTCTTAACGACCCCATTGACTACTTTACCAAATCCAACCGTCAGCTCATGACTGATTAAGACATGCCAGCCATTTTCAACATCTACTACAGAAAAAGTATCCCCATGCACGTAATTTTGCCACTGCTCTTGCGTAATTAAAACTGGTTTTTGAAAATCAGTGGGTTTAAAAGCCAATGCCAATGGTAAAGACGGTTCAAAGCGATTTTTCTTAAAAACACCTAAATTGACACCCGGTCGAATGACTTGAAGTTTTGTAAGATCTGGCAAGTTGCCCGGCATCGCATATAAATAATCTCCAAATGCTAATAATCTGGCATCTTCAATCGGATTTACCAACAATTTATCTGCCACTTTATGCCAATCCTGTTTTTGTGCCTTAGACACATTAGATTTTTGCGGTTTTAAATCTTTTACCGTGGACTCACTGGGTTGTTTTTGCAACTGGGCAATAAAATGACCTTCTCCACGCATTTTATGCGGGAAAATTCTTGAAGTCTTAGCAAGTTCTGGATTATTATCAGCCCACTCTGGCCGCCCATCATCCATCCCTGGATACTTCTTAATCGGTAAAACCCGCAAATCTGAATAGGTTTGCAACAACCAGGCAACATTTTGCTCATCTTCTTCAGGAGCAAAAGTACAGGTAGAATAAACTAATCTGCCACCTGGTTTCAACATTTTTAACGCACTTTGCAAAATCTTTTTTTGTCGATTTGCACAGGATAATGGATATTCAGGCGTCCAGTATTGTACTGCTTCGTGATCTTTTCGAAACATCCCCTCACCCGAACAAGGAGCATCCACCACGACAACATCGAAGTATTCAGGAAAATGTTTTTCAAGTGTATCTGGTGATTCATTAGTTACAATTGTATTTTGTAAGCCAAAACGCTCTACATTTTCAGCAAGAATTCCAGCCCGTTTCCGATTAATTTCATTTGAAACTAATAAACCACTTTGATTCATATAACTGGCCAGATGCGTCGTTTTACCACCGGGAGCTGCGCACAAGTCTAAAACCTTGTCGCCGGGTTGCGGATGAGCTACTTCTCCTACATACATAGCACTTGGCTCTTGACTATATATTAGACCACTTTGGTGATCAAGCGTTTTACCGCTGACTGAACCATAATAGCCAAACGGACAATACGGAATAGCATCCTCAATTGAATGATCAAGGGGCTTGGTCTGGGCTTTCAACGGGTTTACGCGAAATCCTCTGGTGGCCTCTTCATCGAAAGATTGCAAAAAGGCCGGCGCTTCCTCACCTAATAATTTTGAATATTTTTTTATAAATGCCTCTGGTAACTGCATATTTTCACTCATTTCTAAATTTAATAGCATCCGACTTTAAACTGTGTTAATTTAAATTAAGACACATTATCTTTTATTATAAAGCTTATTGGAGTGAATGACATGCCACAAAAATTAATCACCATTGATCTTGATGGAACTACCCTAAATAGTCAAAATCAAGTTTCACCAAAAACGATTGAAGTTATCAAAAACGCCACTGAAGCCGGCCATATTGTCAGCATTGTCACCGGCCGTCCCTACCGTATTTCAGAAACCATCTATGATCAATTGCAGTTAAAAACACCGATGGTTAACTTTAACGGAGCACTCACTCACATTCCCCACCAACATTGGCAAGGCGAGTACAAACGCACCATCAGCAAGGCAATTGTGCTTGACATGTTAGAGAATCAACAAAAATTGCAACTTGAGATGATCGCAGCTGAGGGTAAACACACGTATCTGGCTAATCACTTGCCACCTTCAGATTTAAATTTCTTTCCAACAACTTTAAGTGAAGATCAATTGCTCTCAAAAACTTCACTGATTCACAACCCCGCTTCAATGATTCTGTTTGTCACACCCAACCAAGAACAAGTTGTTCGAAATACAGTTTTACATCATTATGGTCAACAAGTTGATGTGGGTGTTTGGGGAGGCCCAAATAGCGTTCTAGAAGTTGTTTCTAAAGGTATTCAAAAAGCAAAGGCTGTGGCCTACATTGCAAAACAATATCATATTGATCGGCAAAATATTGTGGCCTTTGGTGATGAACACAATGATGCTGAAATGTTAGCCTATGCTGGTCGTGGTGTGGCGATGCAAAATGCCACCCCAACGATTAAGTCAATTGCAAATGATGTCACTGAATTTGATAATAATCATGATGGTTTAGCCAAATACCTGGAATCTTACTTAAAATTGGCTAACTAAAAATGGAACTGATTCAAAACAATCCTGAGATTTCAATGATTGTTTGTAAAATTAGTTCCATTTTTTTATCGATAACTATTTCTCATCACTTCTTAAAACCCCGCCATCGCTGTAACGGTCAGGGCGCATTTCATTTAAGACAATATGAATGTGTTCTGCTGGTGCACCGGTATTCTTTGAAACTGCAGACGTGACATCTTTAACTAATTGGCGTAACTGGTCCGTTGAACGTCCTTCAATAAGATCAATATGAACTAATGGCATGTTGAATTCCTCCTCAATGTTGTTTACCATTATCGCAGGAATTCTCAAAAATTTCAAACTCAACTTATGCTAGAATGTAAACTATATATAATCACCGGAACAGGAGAAATTCTAATGATAAATCAAACTAATAAATATTCTGCTTGTACAAGTTTTTTAGCTGGCCGACTAGCAACCGCAGATGGTTCCACCTTGATCGGTCGCAATGAAGATTCACGGGCAGCTTGGCCAAAACATTTTGTGGTCCATCCTCATCGTGAATTCTCAGAACCCCAAACATTCAAATCAACCGATAATGGTTTTACGCTCAATCTTTCTAAGGTTGCTGCCAAATACACGGCCACCCCTGAATGGACTGACAAGTTTGGCTTGTTTGAAGAAGATGGCATTAATGAGTATGGCGTGGCCATGAGCGCAACTGAGAGTGCCTATACCAACAATCAAGCTTTAGGAGCCGATCCACTAGTTGAAAACGGGATAGGCGAAGAGGCCATGGTAACCGTCACACTTCCTTATATTAAAACCGCTCGTGAAGGAATCACTTATCTGGGTAACATTGTTGAAAGATACGGGACTTCCGAAACAAACGGAATTTTGTTTTCAGATCAAACTGAAGTTTGGTATATGGAAACGGCAGCCGGTCATCAATGGGTGGCACAACGCATCCCTGATGACGCATATGCTGTGGTGGCTAATCAATTATCTATTCAAGAAATCGATTTTGATGATCAAGACAATTTCATGACTGTCTCAGGTTTAAAAGACTTCGTGAATCAAAATCATTTAAACCCGCATCGAAATGGCTTTAATTTTCGTGAAATTTTTGGCACGAACGACTTGTCAGACGAGATTTATAACACGCCACGAGTTTGGTATGGTCAAAAACTTCTTAATCCAAGTATTGACCAACAACCTCAGAGTCAAAGTCTGCCTTTCATTCGCCGCGCAGAAAAACTAATACAAGTTGATGATGCTGAGCAAATTTTAAATTCCCATTTCCAAGGAACTCCGTTTGATCCAATTGGTGTCGGTTCAAAACATGAACAAACTTTATATCGACCAATTAGTCTTGCTAAAACACAAGAATCGCATATTCTCCAACTGCGCCCTAATTTACCTCCTGAAATTGCTGGGATTCATTGGCTTGCAATGGGGGTTGCCGCTCAAAGTCTGTATATTCCGTTTTACGCCGGAATAAAGGATACGCCGGTTAGTTACAAGAAAGGCTCCGAAACCTATCAAGTAGACTCTGCCTATTGGATTTACAAGCAAACTGGCATTCTAGTTGACGCTCACTACTTAGAATTTGGGCCCTTACTGGAAGATGTGCAAGATAAAATCAACCAGCAACTGATTCAAAACTTGCACATCAGTGACAAAATGGCATTAACTTTGGATGGCAAAGCCTTAGAAAACTATTTAACCAGTCAAAGTAATCAAAATGCAGCAATTGGCTTGCAAGCTATGCAGAAATTAACTGCCCAATTGATTACCAAAATGACAGATATGTCGCCGTTAAACTACAAGCAGGATATGAATCTATAATTAATCGCCCACTATGATCATCTTAGGGTGTAAATTAAACTGAATATTACTAAACTCAAGCAGCAGGAAGAACTTTTTTCCGCTGCTTTTTAAATATAGATAGCAAAAATGAGATTGAGGGAATTTTCCCCAATCTCATAATTTTATTGCCAATTATCAGCAAAAATTATTACCAATTGTAATCCGTTTTATCCTGTAGGCCACGTCCAGTCGCTTTATCAAGTATAAGTCGCTGTTCAAAATGAGCCACATTGCGTTTAGTTTCCTTAACCATATCAGGATTAACTGAAACATAATCAATCCCGCTTTGAATCAAGAAGTTCGTAAACTCCGGATATTCTGAAGGAGCTTGTCCACAAATGGAGACAGTCTTGCCATCCTTATGCGCAGTCACAATCAGATGACGAATCGCCCGCTTGACAGCAAGGTCACGTTCATCAAAAAGACTGGCAACCGTATCATTATTCCGATCACAACCTAAAATTAGCATTGCTAAGTCATTTGATCCGATCGAATAACCATCTACAAACTGGTTGAATTGATCCGCAAGAATGATGTTTGATGGAATTTCTGCCATCATGTAAACCTTAAAATCAGCACTGCGAACCAGGCCTTCATCACGCATAATGGCTGTTACTTTTTGAGCTTCAGTCACCGTCCGGACAAATGGAATCATTACATTTAGGTTCTTCAGCCCAAATTCATTCCGAACCTTCTTAACCGCTGCTAGTTCAAGTTTGAAGGCATCAATATACTTAGGATCGTAGTACCTTGAAGCCCCCCGCCAACCTAATAAGTCAGCAGATTCGTGTGGCTCATATTTCTCGCCACCCTTTAGGTTCCGGTATTCACTTGATTTGAAGTCTGAGAATCGCAGTACAACTGGTCGAGGTGCCATTGCGCGAACTACTTTAGCAATCCCTTCAGCAAGCATATTAACAACCTTGTCTGCCTGACCATTTTCAATTAAATACAAAGGATGTTCATGAATATATGAGGTCCAGATGAACTCCTCACGCATCAGTCCAATTCCGTCAGCCGGTAACGAAGCGTACCTATCAACTAGCCCTGGATCACCTAAATTCATCATGACACCCGTAGCAGTTGGTGCAAACGATTCTGCCGCCACGACCTGACCAGTTGTGGTTGTTTCTGGGGTGGCCTTTTTGAGCATGCTGGTTACTTCACCACGATAAACAACCCCGTTTTTAGCATCAACAGTCACGACATCACCCGTTTTAAGTACTTCGGTTGCAACTGTATTCTTACTTCTTGTCCCAACAATACAAGGAATCTGCATTTCACGGGAAATAATGGCCGCGTGACAAGTCATTCCGCCATTATTCGTGATGATTGCCACTGCCTTTTTCATGGCTGGGACCCAATCAGGTGAAGTCATGACGGTTACCAAAACTTCGCCTTGTTTAAATTGATCAATATCTTTCGGATTGTCAATGACATGCACAACGCCGCTGGCGACCCCAGGACTGGCTGCTAGTCCCCGAACCGCAATTTCAGCATCAGCTTCTGTAACCACGTTGCTACTACCATCAATAGCATTATCTTTATTTTTCTTACGTTGTGACCAAACAGTTTCTGGCCGTGCCTGGACAATCCACAGCCGATTCGTATTAGTATCCAAGGCGTATTCCATATCCATGTAACACCCGTAGTGACGCTCGATCTCCTTAGCGTAACCAGCCAATTCAATCACCTGACTATCTGTCAGTGCAGCCTGCTCCTGTAATTCAGTAGGTACGGTTTGTTCTTCGGTCCCACCATCTGCCACACGGACTAGCTCAACAGTCTGTTTAAGGATATCTTTTTCGACAATCTTCATCGATTGTTTATCAATGACAAAATGATCTGGTGTTACCTTACCAAGGACAATATATTCGCCCAAACCATAGATTGCATCGACCATAATCTTGGAGCCGTCGCCATTCGCAACGTTCACGGAGAACATGATGCCCGATGCCTTGGAAAAGACCATCATTTGAATTGCCGCTGATAGGGCAACCTTCTCGTGAGGGAAATGTTGTTTGTGACGGTAATAGGTCGCACGATCAGTGAAGAGTGAGGCATAACATTGTTGAACACGGTTCACAACATCCGCTGCGCCTTTAATGTTCAAATACGATTCTTGTTGACCAGCAAACGATGCATTGGGTAGATCTTCAGCCGTTGCAGAAGAACGAATGGCAACAAAAGGATCCTCTTGACCCATCTTTTTTGCCAAATCACTATAAGCCTGCTTAATATCGTTTGCCAGATCATCCGGCATCTGCGCCTCAACGATTAAGTTACGAATCTGCTCACAGGTTTTGTGCAGTTCATCTGAATTTTCATAATCTTTAATGCTTTCAAGCAAGTCGTTCACTTTATCATTCAATTTGGTTTTGTGCATGAAGTACCGATAAGCTCGAGCGGTTGTTGCAAAACCATACGGCACTGGAACATCCATCGAAGAAGTCATTTCGCCCAGTGAAGAAGATTTGCCCCCTACCAGATTAACGTCTTCCCGATGTAATTCGTTAAACCATAAAACATTTGCAGTATCGCGACTACTCATAATATTACCTCCTTGTATAATTAATTTCTGACTTTATTAATTACGAAACAGAAGATTAACAATGAAAGCGTTTTCATTAACTGCCCTTATTATAATTCAACTTTGCTTAAAGTGAAAGCAAAGTCTGTTAGTTTGAGGTATAAAGTACGAATATAAAACAACTAGAGAAAAGAAAAAAATTGAGAGAAAACATTTTCCCTCAATTTTTCAATTTGGCTTATTCTAAACAACTATTTGTTTCAAAATTTTTGTTGCTGCTTAACTATTAAACTCGCTAAGAATCATAAATGCAATAAAGCCCACAATGACAGCTAAAATTATAATGCCACCCAATAAAAAGTTAAAGACAAACCCAAGACCGCCACATAATAACAGGATGATAAAAATAATGGGATGCCGCAAACAAAATCTCAAAAAACTCATAATGAGTTTGAAAAAGAGGATGATAAAAATAATCCCCCCAATCAGGAGGGCAATATTGGTATTCGATACAGTAGCTGACAGAATAAAGTTTGTCATAAGTTATCAATCCTTCCCCATTTTAAATATACTTTTAATTGTTGCCTTGATAGATCGCCTTTAATCCCTCAAGGTCACCACTTGATAATCGAGTTTTGCCTTGATCTACCGGATACATCACAGAATTTCGATTACTGCTATGATCAAGTCCCAAGGCATGTCCCAATTCGTGGACTGCCACGGATAACTGAACGGACTCAGCATATCGGACATTTAAACTCGCCTTAGCATGATTAACTGTATAGGCATTTACCCCTGTTTGCTGAATCACTTCGGGACCACCATGCCCTAGCTCAATTGTACCTTGATTTGAAGTAGTCATTTTCTTATTGTAGATAGAGAAAAAAATTTGATTTTGTTTTTGGGTTCCTTTTCCAGCGACCAACTTCACAATACCAGTTCGGTTATATTCACGAATCGCCTGTTCAAATACTTTTTTTACGTGACTAGGAATAGTGGTTGCAAACTGATAGTAATACACGTTTGCTAAGGAGTGACCTTGAACCACACTTTCAATTGGTGTTGCCGTTTTGCTTGCTGATTTGGTGGTAGCTTTGCTTGTTTCCGTATTGATCTGATAATTTTTAGTGATTTTTTGTGGATTGATATTCGAAATAACTTGAGTGACTTGTTGTTTAAAATCGGTCGCAATGTTTTTGGCAGCTACTTGGTAATTTTTACCAAGTAATAAATATAACACCATAGCTAACATCGCTAACCACGCAATACCCCTGTGTTTCATTCTTGTTCCCCCGATTTTTTTACGAACTACGCCAAGTTAAACAGATTCATTTACGATCTGCATGATAATTATTGATATTAGTGTAGTTTGGAACAGTAGACAACCCAAATAGGTAAACCTTAATCATGATTTAAGTAAATTGCCATAAAAAAATACAAACCCTTAAGGTTTGCATTTTTGTCTATATTAACGACGGTCTTCTTTAATACGAGCAGCCTTACCATGTAAAGCACGTAAGTAATAAAGTTTAGAACGACGAACACGTCCATGACGAATAACATCAATCTTAGCAACTCGTGGTGAATGTAATGGGAATGTACGCTCAACGCCCACACCATTACTAATCTTACGAACTGTATAAGTAGCACTGATTCCGACACCATGGCGTTTGATCACAACACCTTCGAATAACTGGATACGTTCACGAGTACCTTCAACAACACGGGCATGCACACGAACTGTATCTCCAGCACGGAAATCAGGAATATCATCACGCAATTGTGATTCGGTAATTTTGTTAATTAATGGATTCATTTAAGAAACCTTCCTTTCATCAACATTCTTATCCTTGTTGAACAGCGGAATATTGTTTTCTTTAGTCTTAACAGACCAATCAAAAGTTTATCATAAAACTTACTGGCTGTAAAGCTGTTCTAGTTTTTTGCTTCAGGTTCACTCAACTCTGCTTTTATATCATTGAGGAGATTTAAGTCTTCTTTACTCAGCCTTATTTTTTTCAAAAGGTCCGGACGTTTTAATAAGGTTCGCTTTAAAGCCTGTTTTTGGCGCCATTGATCGATTAATTGATGATTCCCGTTCAATAATACCTCGGGAACCTGCATCCCTCTAAAATCAGCCGGACGTGAGTATTGCGGATATTCTAACAAACCAGTTGAAAAAGAATCTCCAGGTGCCGACTCTTTATTCCCCAAAACTCCAGGTAGTAAGCGCACGGTGGCATCAATCATTACCATTGCAGCAAGTTCCCCACCTGTAAGCACATAGTCACCCAATGAAACCTCATCCGTAGCCAATGTTTTAATCCGCTCGTCATAGCCTTCATAATGACCGCAAATAAAAGTTAAGTGTGCTTCTTGCGCAAAAGACTCCGCCATTTTTTGGTCAAACTGCTTACCACCGGGATCTAAAATGACCACTCGCCCCTTTGGTAAGTTAGCATTATCGTTTTCTACAGCGGCCATTGCATCAAAAATGGGTTGAGGTTGAAGGAGCATCCCCGCCCCACCACCATACGGGTAATCATCGACATTATGGTGTTTGTTACTAGAAAAATCGCGGAAATTGGTTACCTTGACATCAAGCAACTGGTCTTCAATGGCTTTTCCCACAATCGATTGATGTAAGGGACCGCTAAACATATCTGGAAAAAGGCTTAAAATATCAATTTTCATGAATCCAGCCCCTCCAGGAGTTCAACTGTAACTCGCTGATTATCCAAATCAACCTTTTTAATTACCTGATGAATATATGGTAACAACAAATCGTCCTTATCGGTGCGTTTAACGACCCAAACATCATTAGCTCCCGGAGACAAAATTTCAGAAACCGTTCCAAGCAACTGATCATCTGCGTCGTATACCTTAAGACCAATGATGTCATCATAATAAAACTCATCACTGCCCAATTTCTTCCGGTCATCTTCGGAAACCTTCAACTCAAATCGTTTATACTTTTCAACATCATTAATTGAATCGAAGCCATCGAATTGAAGTAAATAGACCTGTTTTTGTTGACGGGACTTTTTAATTTTTAAAGTTTGTACGGGAGTGGCATCATCCTTGGGAGAAAACAAGAATAGTTGCTTGCCAGCTTTGAAACGTTCTTCAGGAAAATCAGTAATTGGCAACACTTTTACTTCGCCTTGAATGCCATGTGTATTGACAATGGTACCCACTTTATAATATTGCATAATTTACCTCGTAATATACTAAAAACTCTTAAACAAAATCAACATTTCGTTTAAGAGTTTTTTGATTTGCCATCCTCAATCACTAACCGAACTCGTTTTTCGCCATGGAAACGAAAACTATAAACGACGTTCCGAATTGCTTGAGCAACTCGACCATGCCGACCGATAATTCGGCCAACATCTTCATCAGCCACACTTAAATGAAATTCATAAAAGCGATCGGATTCTGATCGTTCAATTGTAATTCGCTCCGGATACGAAACAAGTGGTTTAACAATTGTTAAGATTAAAGTTTCTACATTTTTCATAATTAAAAATGCCGATTACTTAGCAAGCTTTGATTCATGATACTTTTTCATAATTCCAGCTTTTGAAAGAATATTCTTAACGGTATCTGATGGTTGAGCACCATTGCTTAACCAACTTAAGATGTCTTCCTCATTTAATTTTACTACAGCTGGATTAACTAATGGATTGTAAGTACCAACTTGGGCGATAAAACGACCATCACGTGGAGAGCGAGAATCAGCAACTACCACACGGTAGAAAGGACGCTTTTTTGAACCCATTCGTTTCAAACGAATTTTTACAGACATGTCAACACCTCCTGTTTTATTTCACGTTAAATAATATACCAGTTATTCATTTAGATGTAAAGGTTTTTTTCTTTACAGGCAGTTTTTATTAAACAATTTCTTTGGAATTCATAGTTCCGGATCATCCCAGTCAAACTAAGTGCTTTATTTTATTGTTGAAAATTAGTTAATCCAGAAACGCCATTTTCTTTCCCACGTCACACCTCAATTATGTCATGGTTGGAATTATTAAAATAGGTTATTAATTTAGTAATTAAAACAATCGAACTATAGATAGTTCCCGATTCTTATTGCATTTTTAAACAAAAAATGGTATTTTAACAGTGTTAATTATATTTGCTCAACTCAAAAATGCAATTTTACATAATTTAAGTTTCTCAAAGTGCATTAAGAGTGACGACCCGTACTTGAGAAAGTCAAGCTTGCGGGTCTTTTTTCTTTAAAAGAAGTAACTAACCAATGATTTTTGTATAGGAGCCTTACAATGTATCAATATTTTATTCAACAAATCATTAATAAATATAATAAGTCTGTGGTCGGCTATGAACTATTACTTCGCAAACAAGTTGGTTCAAATTGGGGACCAGTTACAAACTTCACAAGTTTACCCCCTGAAATAGTGGCGGATGAAATCATCAAAATAGCTGAGCAACTTTATAGTAAAGTACCATTTTTGTCCGTCAACCTCAACCGAACCCAACTTATGAATCAAAAAATAGTTGATCCACTGATTGGAATTCAAAAACTGTTACGTCCTGTACAAATTCAAATTGAGTTGACTGAAGATGAGACTAAAAATCATTTTAAGGAATGTGACATTATTAATCAGTTAAAACAATTCATTGAAGAAGGCATGACCATCTCAATCGATGATGTTGATTGTGGGGTTAATACAGAAGATCAGGTAAGAGCTCTCATTCCATATACTAATGAAATAAAGTTTGCCCTTCAAAATTTTGGCCAATCAGTTTACTTTCCAGAAATTCAACAACGGATCATTTATTGGCGTGGTTTTGCTAAGAAACACAAAGTTCGTTTTATTCTTGAAGGAATCGAAAACGAAAAAATTGATGCTTTTATTGATCTTTTTGACATTGATATTCGTCAAGGATATTTTTATGAAAAACCGCACCCTATTCAGGAAAATCAACTTTGACTTTCGGATTACTAAAAAATAGCAACGACATATGGAACTAAGCCATAATAAAACCGGGTCTACACTTTCTGGTATTAGTTATTCACCAATACCAGAAAGTGTAGACCCTTTGATCTGAATCAATTAATGCATCATATTCAAATGATTTTACAGACAAATTTGACAACATACTCTGAGGTAAACTTTCTATCAATAATTTTTGAATTTGTTTTGCTGTACCAATACCAGTTAAACAAGTTGTGATTATCAAGTCTTTTTTATTTTTTTGATAGAGCATCTTACCACTTGGAATACAATGATCAGGTATTTTTTTAACAATTTGTTCTAATGAAATACCGTGTGTCATTTTTTCTCCCGCATCCACCACCATTAATGTTGACACGTTATCAATCAAACCAACTGTAAAACCCAACTTCATTTCTAGTTTTCTTACAATGTCCGCTGGAGAACCCATATCTATAAAAACCAATGTGTCCTTACGATGTTCATCATTCCTAAAATAATATTCAATCTTCTCAGCCATCTCTTTAGTATCAGAGTTTATCGGCATATCAATTGCATCAAAGATATTATTTTTCAAGAGCCTATTAACGACATTAGCAATACTACTGGCAGTGGCATATCCATGGGCTAATATAAGTCCGTGAGTTGTAATATTGTTTTGTTTAACATGTTTTTCCAACAAATTTCCGATTATAATCGTCTCGAAAAAAATCAATAATTCGATTAATCTCAGTAGAGTAATAATTAATTGGCATATCTGACTGAGCGTGTTTAAAAACAAGATAATCGTTAAAATCATTTACAGCATTGTAGCAATTTGATGCTAGTTCTCCGAAATCCATAGTTTCCCCACCCGCAGATATTGAATTTGTGATTAAAGAAATCATTCTATTTAGTGCATTATCATTACTTCCCTTTTGTGAAATTATATCAGGTAACGTCGTTTGAGGTGTGATGATCTGTAGTTCTTCTTGATTTTTGTGAAACGAAATTTTCTTTGATTGTTCTGGTTTCAATAATAGATCTCCATTATCATGAATAATTGACATTGCAACAATTTTCTTGATTTTAGATTTCATACCACCAATATTATCCTTGTATCGAACTTTAACCAATTCATCTATCAACTCAGGATAAATTTTGAATTCTCTATTGACAATTTTACTTTCCGCCATAAAGAATGACCAAATTAACTCCTTTTTCTCTGATAAAGTTCTTTCATAAATACTTGGGACTTTAATTTGAACTGGTATCCTTCTTATAAACGTTTTAAGAAAAGAACTACCAAGAGATTCTGTTGTTGCAAAAAGTAACCTCACATTGAGTTGCCGAGGATGCGTTGCCTCACCAACTCGATAAACTACACTATCGTCCAAGTATGTAAATAATTTTTCTTGACCATGTGCTGATAACCTCTGCACTTCATCCAAAAAAAGAACTCCGTTTTGTGCTTGCTCAAATATACCAACGTGGTCTTCTTCTGCACCCGTGAAAGCTCCCTTTTTATATCCAAATAATGAACTGGTTAACAGCTCCGGATTATCAGCATATTGCGCACAGTTAAAACTTATAAATGGCGCATCACTTGAAACCAAAGATTTTTCTTCACAGTACTCGTAAAACTTTTTTGCCAAATAACTTTTCCGGATCCAGTTTCTCCAGTTAATATTGTTGGCAACCCTTTACCAGGGTACATAGCAGCAGCCCGTAATTGTTCCAAGATTTGATATAGAGAAGCATCATGACCAATGATTTCACTAAAGGGTTCCTTTTTTTGATTTTTCTTCATAAAATCATGCAAATCTCTTAAGCTTTGAAAACCATCCAATTCACCATTACCGCCATTATTCAAAAACCATTCCCTTACTATAAAAATAACCGGTCTAGTACTTATTTTCAGTAATCTTTTTGAATGAACCAGTAGATTTAAATAGTGACTTGCTGTATTTCTTTTTAATTTAAACTTTTTAGAAACTTCAAAAGCATTTGAAGTCTTAAAACTTAAATTTTTACTCATTTTTTCAATATAGTCATCAATTTCATTAATTAACATCAAATTCACCCCCTGTTTCGAAGCAACGCAATCGCTTACATGCTAACATATGTACATAAAAAAGCGCAACCATTTTCACGAGTTTGATTGCGTCTTTATAACTTAAGTTTCATTTCACTCTATATTTGTGTGTCGCCTTTGCATATTCCTTTCAATTTGATGTAACTGCGCTTTTAACTGAAGAATCAGTCCTTCCATATAAAGAATTCGAACAAAGATCCCATCGGCCGAATGGAACTTTTTGAACTAGTATTCTTACTATCGGATTTTATAAACACATAGTGATCAGATAGCTTGAGCAAAGGACTCGACATATTTGCAACAATTATCATTACTTTACTACCAGCTTTTTTTGGCTTTTTTAATTCTGTCAATTATTTCTGGATTAGCTACCGAACCCGAAACTACTATATACAAATCATTTTTTAACTGCATAAGTCGATTACCAAACACTGGGCAACAATTACGGAGCGATCATTACCATCGGCAAAAATTTTTTAACATTAATTTTGATTTTATCCATTATCAGTCACTCTCAAAAGTTTCTTCAGATTTTCTCTAGCAGTTTTCAATTTTACTATACAGCTACCAGAAACAAAGTCATCGCAATTTGCGCACATGAAAGTTTGAATGTTGCTACTTTTAATTCCACCATCAACCGCAATTCTATAGTTCAAATTACCATTCTTTCGTTTTTTATCGAGCTAGTTAACTTTTTTGGCTCATTATAAGAACATTTTTGACCAACTCGATCTAGGCAAGTTAACCAAAACACGATGAATTAATGGCAATAAATATTTTATTGACTCTGGAGAAGAAACTGGATTCAACGTAATACCTGAATCAATACCTATCAATACCTAAGTTATTAATCTTAGTTATTAAGTAGTACAAATCTTCATTGCAATTACGGTGCATAGTGATTGCACTAGCATCAGCTTCTACAAACCTATCCAAGTATTTTTCTGGAGAAGAAACCATTAAACCATGTAATTTCTTAAAAATTACCAAATAAATAAAAAAGCACCCAGAAACGACTTCTAATCTCGTTTCTGGGTGCTTCATCTCTTGGAATATGTAGCATCTAAATAGACGAACATATTCTATCTTTTATTTTGTATTTAAACTCCAACTAGCAACCTTAATCACTATTTTCATCTAAAAACTTTCCAAAATCATCAGCACTTTATACCAAATATCGCAGTGCTCTTACAGAAAATTTTGAATTTATTGGCCTAATCCTACTTATTACGCCGATTTTTCTTCATACGTTTTTTCTTATTTTTCTTGACCTTACGGACCATAGAATTCATCGCCATCTTCGAGAGACGACCACCTACGCCCTTACCCAACAAACCATCCATACCGTTGAAGTTACCTTTAGACATTTGGTTCATCATTTTTTTCATTTGACCAAACTGTTTAATCATTCGGTTAACTTCAACCACTGGTCGACCAGACCCACCAGCAATCCGACGACGCCGGCTTGGGTTCAACAAGTTTGGATCTTCCCGTTCAGCAGGAGTCATAGATAGCACGATCGCCTTCATATGAGCCATATCTTTAGGATCAATATTAGCGTTCTTTAAAGCAGGATTATTGGCCATCCCTGGAATCATCTTCATGATATCTTCCATGGATCCCATATTTTGCATTTGATCCATTTGATCAACGAAATCGTTGAAGTCAAAACTATTTTCCCGGATCTTTTTGGTCACATCCTGGGCTTGTTTTTCATCGTACTCTTTCTGGGTCTTTTCAATCAAGGTGAGCATATCGCCCATCCCCAAAATTCGGGAAGCCATTCGATCTGGATGGAAGACATCGAGATCAGTCATCTTTTCGCCTTGCCCAATAAACTTAATTGGTTTACCAGTCACCGCGCGGATTGAAAGAGCAGCACCACCACGGGTGTCACCATCTAACTTAGTTAAGACAACGCCCGTCACATCCAACTGATTATTAAAACCTTCAGCTGTATTGACCGCATTTTGACCAGTCATGGCATCGACAACTAACAGGATTTCATTTGGATGAGCTAATGCTTTGATTCGAGAAAGTTCATCCATCAGTTTTTCGTCAATTTGTAAACGACCGGCAGTATCAATAATGACATAATCATTATTTTCTTCATCCGCTTTTTGCAAACCTTGACGCACAATCTCAACGGGATCAACATCAGTACCTAACTGGAAAACGGGCACATCAATTTGTTGTCCAACTTGGACCAACTGGTCAATAGCGGCAGGCCGATAAACATCCCCTGCAATCATCAATGGCCGCGCTTTTTGTTCATTTTTTAGCTTTAAAGCTAATTTACCAGCAGTAGTAGTTTTACCTGCCCCTTGTAAACCAACCATCATGATAATTGTTGGTATTTTAGGTGATTTGTTTAAGTCAACAGCTTGATCACCCATGATTTTAACTAACTCATCATTAACGATTTTGACAATCTGTTGAGTTGGATTTAAGCCCTTTAAGACATCCGCACCAATTGCTTTGTCACGAACTGTTTTAACGAAGTTTTTAACAACGGTAAAGTTAACGTCGGCCTCTAATAAGGCCAACCGAATTTCACGCATTGCTCCTCGTAAATCCGTTTCGGAAATTTTACCTTTTTTTCTTAATTTACTAAAAGCATTTTGAAGTCGATCTGTTAAACTTTCAAAAGCCATGGATTAGTCCCTACCTTTCATTCTCCCTCAATTGATTCTAGGTTATCTACTAATTGTAGAAGCGTTTTATCTTGTGCGTAATTGTTTTTAACATAGTCCATTAAACGATCCGTTTGGTGATTGCGCGCCAAAAAATCGCCATAAGTATGCAGTTTTTCTTCGTAATCTTCTAAAATTTGAACTGTTCTCTTAATATTATCATACACTGCTTGCCGACTTACAGTATAATTTTCCGCAATTTCGCCTAGTGAATAATCATCGGCATAATAAAGTTCCATGTAATTACGCTGTTTTTTGGTTAATAAGCTCCCGTAAAATTCAAACAGAAAATTAATGCGGTTATTTTTCTCAATCTCCATTTAATCACACTACTTCCTATTTGGCCGGCTCCAGAAAGCCACTAAACAGACCGTCGACAAAGTCTTTAGGTGAAAATGGACTTAAATCGTCCACCTGTTCGCCAAGTCCGACATACTTAACCGAAAGATGAAGTTGATTGCGAATTGCCAAAACAATCCCACCTTTTGCAGTTCCATCTAGTTTCGTCAAAATAATTCCAGTTACGTTGGTAGTTTCCTTAAAAATCTTAGCCTGACTCATTGCGTTTTGTCCAGTTGTTGCATCTAAAACGAGAAGAATCTCTTGCGGCGCATGCGGAATTTCACGTGTAATAACCCGTCGCATCTTATCAAGTTCCTTCATCAAATTAACTTTATTTTGCAATCTACCGGCTGTATCTACCAAAACCAGATCATAATTTTCGGCTTTAGCCTTTTTAACAGCATCAAATACAATTGCTGCTGGATCACTTTTCTCTGGTCCCGAAACAACCGGAACCCCGTCACGTTTACCCCATTCTTGTAATTGCTCGATGGCACCTGCTCGGAATGTATCACAAGCAGCTAGTAACACTTTTTTACCGCGCTTCTTAAATCGATTGGCAAGTTTACCGATACTAGTAGTTTTACCAACACCATTTACACCGACAAACAGGAACACACTGGGCCCTTCAGTTGCAAAAACCAAGTGATTATCTTCTTTTGTACCGTTGCGTGTATAGAGTGAAACCAATTTAGATACGATCAAGTTCGAGATAACTTTTTGATCGTTTTCGTGCTTGGCTTCAATTTCTTCGCGCACTTCATCACTAATCTGAACAGCTGTTTCAAATCCGACATCAGCGCCAATTAAAGTTTCTTCTAAGTCATCATAAAAATCATCATCAACCCCACTAAAATTTGTAAATAGGGCGGTCAGCTTTTGACCAAAAGTGCGGCGTGACTTTTCCAAACCACGGTTATAACGATCGATTTCTGCTGCTTCTTCGCTCGTCACATTTTGTGGATTAACTTGCGTATCAGCTGGTGAAATTTCAGGCTCTTCAGGTGTTTTCTTTTCTATTGTTTTTTCTTCGTTTGCTTTTTGTTCTAACGCTTGTTGCGCCAAAGCTTCTTGTTCTTCAAGTTTCTTTTTCTTTCTTCGACCAAATATACTCATTGCGTGCTGGTCTCCTTTCGTGAAACATCTTCAAGTGATACAGAAGCCATCTTCGAAACTCCGGATTCTTGCATCGTGACCCCATATAAGACATCGCATTCTACCATTGTACCCTTTCGATGGGTAATCACAACAAATTGGGTCTGGTGACGGAAATTGCGGAGATAATCTGCAAAACGCGCCACATTTGCGTCATCAAAGGCAGCTTCAACTTCATCCAAAATACAAAATGGCACTGGGTTAACTTCCAAAATTGAAAAAAGCAATGTAATCGCCGTTAGCGCCCGTTCACCACCAGAAAGTAAACTTAGTCGCTGAAACTTTTTACCAGGTGGCTGTGCCTTAATTTCCATCCCTGTGGTCAGTAAATGCTCAGGATCTGTTAATTCCAGTTTCGCCTTGCCACCACCAAACATTTTGACAAAGACTTTCGAAAATGAGGCTGAAATCTGATCAAAGGTGGTCTTAAAGCGTAATGCCGCTTCAGTATCAATTTCGTTGATCGTTTCAAGCAACTGCTTTTGCGAAGTCATTAAATCATCTTTTTGAGTGGTTAAAAATTGATAACGTTCAGATACCCGTTGGAATTCTTCAATCGCACCAACGTTTACTTCACCAATTTCGGCAAGACCCTTTTTAGCTAACTTAAGTTCACGTTGTAACTCATCTGGAGCTACAGCTATACTTTGTGCTTTGGCTAATTCCAAGCTTAATTGATATTTCTCACTTAAATCATTCAAGGCGTGATCAACTTGCTCTGACAAACGAGTTTGCTTGATTTTAATAGTTTGCAACTCGTCACTTGAAACGGAACCGAGCTCCTGAACGCGTTGCAATTCTTGCTCTTTTTCAGTTAAGGATTGATCAAGCTTGGTAAAACTTGCTTTCTGGTCTTCCAATTGCATTTTTAATTCAGCAATCGCTTTTTTACTTTCAGCCAGTTCTTTTTGTTGTGCCTCATTTTTAGAACCAGTCGATTCCTTTTCTGAGCGTATCGTTACCTGGCGTTTTTTAGAATTTTGCACAAGCAGCTGCGTTTTTTCAATTGTTTCTTCAAGCGCATTCAATCTCGTTTTTGCTTGGGTCAATGTGACCTGAGCATCTGTCAATTGATCCCGATAGTGCGCGAGTGCTTGTTGACTTTTATCCTGTTTTTCATGTAATTCAGTGAGCCGCTGTTTATATGAATTGGTATCGGTTGAAATCTTCTCCAAGTCGGCGTTCAATTGTTTTTCCTGTTGACTTAGATCCGCCGATTGGGTTGTGAAATCAGATTGTAAATCACCATTTTGCTGTGACTCATACTTAACAGCAACAATCCGACGATCCAACTCTGTGATCTGATTTTTGGAAATGGTTAGTTTTGATTGACCATCTTTAAACAAATCATTAGTGACATTAAATTGTTGCCTTAATTCGCTACCCTTTGTTTCGGTGGCGGCTAGTCGCTGCTTTAAATCCTGAACTAAAGCTTCACGACTAGCCAATTGTGTTTTCATTTGGCTAACCTGTTTCGCCAAATTACTCCGTGCTTGCTTTTGGGTCAATAATCCAGCAGTTTGGTGACGATTCACACCACCAGTCATCGAACCAGACGGATTAATAATTTCGCCATCTAAGGTTACGATCTTCAAACGAGTTGACAATTGCTTAGAAATCTTTGAAGCCTGCTTTAGATCCGTTGCCACACACACGTTACCCAGTAAAAACTGTTTAACCAATCTCCACTTATCAGAAGTTTGTACCAGATCTGCGGCAATTCCCTCTACACCCTCTAAATTCTCTAATTCATGTTGCACTTTAGCTGAGACTTGTTTGGCATGAATTCTTGAGAGAGGCAATAAAGTCACTCTTCCGGCGCGTTGCTTAGTTAAATACTGAATAATTTGGCGCGCATCCTGATCATTTTGAGTAACTAGTTGCTGAAGCTGGCCACCCAATACAGTTTCAATCGCTTTTGTGTATTTATCAGGAACTTCCAGTAATTCGGAAACAACGCCAATTAGACCCGGAAATTGTGTCTTATTTTTTAAAACGTTTTGCACACCTTGATAATAGCTACGAAGTTCTACATCTGAATTACTGAGCGTTTCTAACCTAGTCTTTGCTTGTTGATAAACCCGTAAAGCATCTAGCCAACTATCCTGACTTTGTTTTTGCTGTTCAGATAACTTTTGATAGTCACTTAAAGCCTCTTTTAATGTGTTTTTGGCAGTTTGGGCGTCCTTTTTTAAAGTCTCTACGCGCTTTTCTTGATCTTTAAAGCCAGCCGTTAATTCATCAAGTTGATCTTCTAATTTGCGCAGATCAGCATTGACATGCAATTGCTGTTGGCTATCTTGTTCATACCCTTTTTTTAGATTGACCTGTTCATTGTGAACTTGTGCCACTTGTTGCATTTTCTCAATATAAGTCGTCTGCAACTGATCAATCGTAGCTTGAATCTCAGTCTGCTTTTTTTGAATTTCTTTTTCAGACAAATCTGCTAGTGCTGACTTAATTTTTTCAACGGTCTGTTGATTAGCAGCAACCTGTTGATCTAATTCTACTTTTTGTGCCTGATAATCAGTTAGTTTTTGCGAATTAGCCTTGATAGTTTCCGCCAATTCACTGAGTTGTTGATCTTGATACTTAGTTTTCTCTGAACCGACATTTTGTTGACCGGCCAAATTCTCATACCTTTTAGTGGTATTCAATAAATCAGTTTGTAAATTATCTTTTTTTGATTCTAAAACTTGGCGTTGTTGCTTTAATTGATCAACCGTGATTGTCAAAGTCTTTTTTTGTTTCTGATATTGATCAACTAACTTTTCAGCAGCGGTTACTTTATCAGTGATTGATTGGCTTTGGCCTTGTAAACCCTCAATTAACTGAACTAATCGTGTTTTCTCCAACTTATCAAATTGCTTTTTTTGATCAACGTAATCTTGAGCCAGACTACTTTGTTCTTCCAAAGGCTCCAGTTGAGACTGGAGTTCGGCGATTAAATCACTCACTCGATCCAAATAATCGTTCGTTTTGCTTAGCTCTGATTCGGCTTTTTGTTTATCTTGTTTATAACTCAAAACGCCGGCGACCTCTTCAATAATGACCCGTCGATCTTCTGGTTTACTATTAAAGATTGCTTCAACCCGACCCTGAGAGATTACAGAAAACGAATCGCGACCTAAACCAGTGTCAATAAACAGATCCAACACATCTTTTAGTCGGCAGTCATTTTGATTAATCAAATACTGACTGTCACCATTACGAAACAATTTACGTGTCACACTGACTTCTGTAAAATCAGTCTTCAAAAAGTGATCCGAATTATCAAATGTAATGGTCACTGCCACCCGATTAAGAGGTTGTCTGCTTTGTGAGCCCGCAAAAATGACGTCGGGCATTTTTCCCCCACGTAAACTTTTAGCTGACTGCTCGCCCATGACCCAACGGACAGCTTCAATAATGTTACTTTTGCCACTTCCGTTTGGCCCGACAACTCCGGTAATTCCGTCTTCAAAATTAATCGTGGTTTTATCGGCGAAGGACTTAAAGCCACTTATTTGTAAGGACTTAAGTTTCATTAACATCAAACTCCTAATCTAAGCATTCTTTACCCGTAACTTTTGCAAGGCATCTTTGGCAGCATCTTGTTCCGCTAATTTCTTGGACTTACCCGTGCCAACACCAAGTTTTCGATCATCGGCAAAAACAGCAACTTCAAAATCTAGATCATTATCGGGACCTGCTTCGTTTAACAACTCATAATGAATCAAGACGTCGCCATCACGTTGCAAAATTTCCTGTAAATTAGTTTTGTGATCAATCACGTGATCAAAAGCACCAGTATCCAATTTAGGAAAAATAACTTGGTGCACAAACTTTTCAACAGTTTGTCGGCCCTGGTCTATATAGACTGCCCCAACAAAAGATTCAAAAATATCACAAAGAAGTGAATCACGATTCCGAGCGCCAGCCTTTTCTTCACCCTTACCAAGCCGGATGTATTGATCAAAATGACATTCACGCGCAAACTGACTAAAACTAGCTTCACAAACCATAGCTGCTCTCAAACGAGTTAGCTTTCCTTGTGGCATTTCTGGATAACGTTTAAAAATATATTCGGAGACGATTAACTGTAAAACTGCATCCCCCAAAAATTCGATTCGTTCATAAAATTTCAACCCTTGATTGGGATGTTCATTGACATATGACGCTTGAGTTAAAGCTTCGTCCAATAAACTTTCGTCATGAAATTCAATTTGAAAATTCTTCTTTAATGCTTCATCAATTGATTTTTTCAAAAGTTTCATCCTTCCTTAAATACTCACTATAACATTATAGCTTTTTTTAGCGAAACTGCCTACTACATCGCCATTACAGATACAAATTGAGACCGGAACAAAACATTCCAGTCTCAAAAGTGGTCATTTTTTATTTCTTTTGATTGGCGGTAATGAAATCAACTGCTTCACCGAC
Source organism: Pediococcus parvulus (assembly GCF_007990205.1). GTDB lineage: Bacteria > Bacillota > Bacilli > Lactobacillales > Lactobacillaceae > Pediococcus > Pediococcus parvulus. Next base: position 107,918 of record NZ_BJWE01000001.1, read on the forward strand.
TGTGGAAAGCTTTTCAGCATCCTCATCAGAAATTTCCGCGCCAAATGTATCTTCCAATTCAAGAACAAATTCAACAATATCAATTGAATCTGCGTTCAAATCAGTTTTAAAGTTCAAATCGTTTGTAACTTTTGCTTTATCGACATCAAAATGATCCACAATGATATCGGTAATCTTGGTAAATACCTCTTCTTTAGTCATGTGATACTCCTTATATCTTTTAATTACATCAGATAAGTTTAATGTTTTTCTTGGGTATTGTCCACCCAAAATGAGAAGATTTATTTTTTATCAGTTGGCCGCGCTGCAAAATAGTCTGCCAAATTCTGAGTCAAATTTGATTTAACCATCGAGCGGAGTTGACGTAAAGCATTAGATACCTGAATCTCATTACTTGATCCATGTGCTTTAACAACCGGCGCTTTTACACCTAACAGAACCGCACCACCATGTTTTGAATAATCCATTTTATCTTGAATCACTTTAAAAGCCGGCTTTAACAGCATTCCACCCAATTTGACCTGCACGCCAGAATCCAAAATAGTATGTTTGATTAATTTTAGCATCGATAAGGCGGTTCCTTCTGTATTTTTAAGAACCGCATTGCCTGTAAAACCATCCGTAACCACAACATCTGCCTTACCGGCTAAAAGCTCACGAGACTCAATATTACCCACGAAATTCAAGTTAGGATCGTCTTTGAGTACCTGGTAGGTCTCTTTATGCAGCGGATCACCTTTGTCTTCTTCAGCACCGTTATTTAATAAAGCAATCCTTGGATTCGTGACCCCCATTACGTTACTACTGTAAAAGTTACCGAGGACAGCAAACTGCTGCAAATTCTTCACTTTGCTTTCCGCATTTGCTCCAACATCTAGCATCGTAAATGAATCTGGTGAACCCTCTAATGCAGGTAGCGTCGTGGTCATTCCTGGTCGATTAATCCCTTTAATTCTGCCAATAATAAATAAACTCGCAGCTAATAATGCTCCCGTATTACCGGCTGAAAATAGTGCATCAGCTTTTCCCTCTTTAACAGCTTGAGCGGCTAACACCAAAGAAGAGGTCTTTTTTTGACGTACCGCCCGAACCGGTTCATCACCCATCGCAATTTCTGAATCTGTATGAACAATGGTAATCCGTTCACCATTGTTAAGATATTTTTTTATCTGATCTTCTTTACCAAACAGGGTAAATTTAACATCTGAATACTTGTCCCTGGCCAGCTCAACGCCTTGAACAATTTTTTCTGGTGCATAGTCGCCACCCATAGCATCAATTGCTAATTTCATTTTTATCCCTCATTTTCAAATTAATCAAAATTGGCATTTTTTTGCATAACAATCGTTAAATAATCACTTAATTTTCTAAATTGCTTGTCTATTTGCCAATCTTCTTCGTTCACAATTTTACTAGCCTCTAGTTGCGCCGTTTGCAACGCCCCAATATCCACGACGGGGTCGCCAACTCGAAACTCAGGAATACCTGACTGTTTACTTCCAAACACGTCACCAGAACCCCGAAGTTGCAAATCAGCCTGGGAAATTTTAAACCCATCGTTCGATTGAGTCATAATCTTCATGCGTTTAATCCCAGTCTCATTTTTAGGATCAGCCACCAAGATACAGTAAGCCTGATCTTGTCCACGTCCAACGCGTCCCCGTAATTGATGCAATTGTGCTAATCCAAACCGATCGGCATCATAAATAATCATGACTGTTACGTTGGGGACATCCACCCCTACTTCAATAACAGTGGTTGAGACTAAAAGCTGAAATTCATTGTCCTTAAATTGACGCATAATTTCATCTTTTTCATTAGGCTTCATTCTACCATGAAGCAAACCAACTTTATAAGTTGGTTCAAATTCGGTTTGCAATTGATCGTAGAGTGCCATCGCATTTTTCAAATCTAAAGATTCTGATTCTTCAATTAATGGTGTAACCACAAACGCTTGGTGACCAGCTTTAAATTGTTTTTTCACAAAATCCAGCATACCACGCACATTACTATTTTTGACCCAGCTAGTTAACACTGGTTTTCGACCATTAGGCATTTGATCAATCGTGGAAACATCCATTTCCCCATAGGCTGTGATTGCCAAAGTTCGGGGAATTGGCGTTGCTGTCATTGCCAAAACATCAACATCAGCACCCTTTTTGCGCAAGGTTTCCCGTTGTTTAACCCCAAAACGGTGCTGTTCATCAATAATAACTAAGCCGAGCTTTTTAAACTTGACATCATCTTGAATCAACGCATGGGTCCCAATCACTAGATTGATATCACCCTGTTCAATTCCCGCCAATAACGCCCGTCGTTGCTTGGACTTTGAGCCAGAAGCGCCGGTCAACAGACCTATATTCACACCCATCCCTTCGAATATCTTGGTGAGGTTGTTGGCATGTTGCTCGGCCAAAATTTCTGTGGGCGCCATTAAGGCCGTTTGGTAGCCCGCTGTAATTGCTGCAAACATGACAATTGCTGCCACAATTGTTTTTCCGCTCCCAACATCACCTTGCAACAGGCGGTTCATTCTAATCGGCCGTTTGAGGTCATAACAAATTTCATTAACCACGCGTTTTTGGGCATCCGTCAATTCATATGGCAAACTCGCAATGAATTTTTTTAATTCATCAATATTGTATTCAATAGCCGTTCCATTTTCTGTTTGATCTCGTTTTTTGAGTACTTGTAATTCCATTTGAAAAACGAAAAACTCTTCAAAAGTTGCCGTTCGCCGGGCAATTTTTGCCGATTTTAAATCGTCAGGAAAATGTAAATCATGAATCATTGTTTTGCGATCAATTAATCGGTACTTCTCAATTAACGTTTCTGGAATAATATTAGCAATTTTATCTTGAAATTGTTCAAAAGTTTGCGTAACCAATTTTTTTATCGTGTTTTGGCGAATATGTTGACTAGCAGGGTACACCGCATCAATTTCTGAAGAATCACCGCTTGAAAATGGCAATAATTTCATTCCAGTTAAACTTCGACGTCGTGCATCCCATTTGCCATAGACGGCAAACCTTTCATCAATTGTGACTTGTTTTTTTATCCAGGGTTGATTAAAAAAAGTGACCATAACAGATTCTTGATCGGTTAATAGACGAAAATTCAGGCGATTCTTTTTTCTGCCATAACGGGCAATAACCGGCTCTGAAGCTACAGTACCCTCTAAGGTTACTTTTTGTTGATCCACTAAGTCCGCCATGTTTTGAGGTCGTAAATCCTCATAACGAAACGGAAAATAAAGTAACAAATCTTCAATTGTATAAATCCCTAACTCATTTAGTGCTTTTGCGCGTTGTAGCCCAACGCCGCTAAGAACTGAAATGGGTGAGAAAATTGTGTTTTCAGTCATACATCGACTCCCTAACTACAAAAAGAGGCTGACAAATTTCCAACCTCTTCACATTACTTATTCAACTGAGACAATAAACGGATATACCGGCTGATCGCCTTCATGAACTTCAATTTCAAGTTCATCGTCTAATGCTTGAACGATACTCTCAAGTTTTTCAGCATCGGCCCTTTTAGCATCTTTGCCATAAATGATAGTCACAATTTCACTATCCTCATCCAGCATCAATTTAACCATTTCACTGGCCGCTTCAAGGATTGTCGGTTTTGTAGTGGCAATTGTGCCATCAATGATACCCATGAAATTGCCCTTTTTAATCGTTTTGCCCTGCACTGTCGTGTCCCGAATAGCAGTTGTGACTTCACCATTTTTAACAGAAGATAAATTATCTTCCATTGCAGTGACATTATCATCTAGTTTGCTATCCGGATTAAAGCCCATTAAAGCTGTCATTCCTTGTGAAATATTACGACTATGCACAATTTTAGCTGGAATGTCCGCCACTTCAATTGCCTGCTCAGCGGCTAAAAAGATATTTTTATTATTTGGTAAAATAATTGCCCGTTTCGCATGGGACTCATTAATTGCCGAAACAATATCCGCAGTACTTGGATTCATAGTTTGTCCGCCACTAATAATGTGGGTCACCCCAAGACTTCGGAACAACTTATCAACACCTTCGCCAGAAGCAATTGCAATGATCGCCGTTCCGTTTGTATCCGGAACTGTCTGTTCTGCTTCAACTGGATCGTCTTTTTCAATGATTTCTTCTTGCTGCTGACGCATGTTATCGACCTTAACTGTTGCAAGATCACCAAACTGCTGTCCCCAAGCCAATACTTTGCCAGGATGTTCAGTATGCACATGCACTTTAACGACATCATCATCATTAACAACTAAAAGTGAATCACCCAATTTAGCCAGATAATTATAAAAGGTATCGTAGTCAAAATCTTGTTCGACTTGTAATCCCTTGCCGATTCGAACCATAATTTGTGTACAGTAACCGTATTTGATATCAGCGGGATCAATCTTACCTTGAACACTTTGATGATGTTTAGCATCGACCATTTCATCCATCTGTTCTTCATCAGGTTGGTCCACTTCCGCTTCTGTACGACCGTTCAAAACATCATCAAAAGCATCAAAAACAAACGTCAAACCTTGACCACCAGAATCCACAACCCCAACTTCTTTTAAGACTGGCAAAAGATCGGTTGTCTTTTTCAAAGCTTCTTTACCAGCTTTTGTGACAGCATCCATAACATAAACAATATCATCTTTTTCTTCAGCAGCGTCATTTCCTGCCTTAGCGGCTTCTCGGATGACAGTTAGAATAGTTCCTTCGGTTGGTTTCATAACGGCCTTATAGGCTGTCTGAGCCCCGTCAGCGAACGCCTGCGCCAAATCATCAGCATTTAAAGTTGCTTTATCTTCCACACTTTTAGAAAATCCACGAAAAATCTGAGATAAAATCACACCAGAATTACCCCGGGCACCCATCAAGAGGCCTTTAGCAAGTGCACCAGCCAATTTACCAACATGTTCGCTTGGTTCATCCATTTCATACTTTGCGCCGCTCTCCATTGATAAACTCATGTTTGTCCCAGTATCACCATCGGGAACTGGGAAAACATTTAATGAGTTAATAAAATCGGCATTACGTTTTAACTTTCGCGCACTTGCCTGAATCATTTGATCAAATTCTTGGTTCGTGATTTCAGTAGTTGCCACTTTCAATTCTAAATTCCTCCTCGTTTTAGTCCTTCGTAACTAGGCTTCTAGTACCTTTACACCCTGGACAAAAACGTTCACAGAGTTTGCCGAAACACCTAACATTGATTCCAAATTATATTTTACTTTCGATTGCACATTTTTTGAAACTTCAGAAATTTTTGTGCCATAACTGACAACAATGTACACATCAATTGCCACACCATTATCTTGTTGACGGACAACAACGCCCTTAGCATAATTTTCTTTACGTAAGATCTCATTTAAATTATCACGAATCTGATTCTTACTTGCCATACCGACAACACCATAATTATCTGTTGCGGCGCCACCAACAACTGTGGCAATGACATCATTGGATACAACTACAGTTCCATTTTTTGTTTGAATTTTTACAGCCATCAAAAATAGCCTCCCTTAATCGTGATTCTTATATCAACGATATTTTACCATACTTCAACAAACCAAGAAACGCAACCACTTTTTAGACAATTATTTGTTAATCTCCACCAAAAGGTTATTTCATTGGTATTCAACCGGAAAACTGCTCACTTTTATATGGTTACAAGTAATTAGCTATCGTCACGTCGGAAAAATTGTGCTAAACTCATCAAGAACAATTAGTCGCTTAATTAAACCCACTTAAATCTCTACTTATGGTTGTTGAAACGAACTGTCAAGTAAAATTACTTGAAAGAAAAGTATTGCAATCGCGGGGCATATATGATAAGTTATTTAGGTGAGTTAAAAAGAATTCTATGATAAATATAGAAGCGACAAAGGAGGATTTTAAAATGGCAAAAGACTTTGTCACCGGTCGTCGTACCCACTTTGGTAACACACGTTCACATGCTTTGAACCACAGTCGCCGAAGCTGGAAACCAAATTTGCATAAGGTCCGCATTCTTGTGGATGGAAAACCAAAACGTGTTTGGGTTTCTGCTCGAGCATTGAAATCAGGCAAAATTAAACGTGCATAAAAAAGATTGAAGCTATCAAAGGCTTCAATCTTTTTTATTTGTACTTATTTTTTTATTTAGGTAAATCACGACTATAAATGGCCGCCACCATTCCTGCTGAAAAACTAATTGTAGCTTTCTCACTAATGAACTCATTGCTGACATAAACAATCGGATTCTCATCAGATTGTTTATGTAATCGATATTTTTCATCTGGTAAGGTTAGATTCCCCACGTTACCTAAAGTGACAATTGATAAATACTTATATTGCGGCTGTTTCAGCAAAACATGTTTTCCCGGATTAAAAAACAAAAAAACATTCTGTCGATCTATCAATTGGACTTGTTGCGCATATTTTCTAAATTGTGGCTTTAAAAACATAAAAAAATTACTCAAAAAATGATCTTGCCGACCACCCGTCGCCCCATAAATTTTTACTTCATCAGCATGCAGCAATGTAAAAGCTTTGGATACTGCCAATTCGGTATCTGTATCATCTTTAATAGGATTGACTTGGATAATCTTCGGCACAAGACGTTTTATTTCTGAGAATTCTGTTTTGCTCATGGAGTCAAAATCGCCAATTGCAATTTGAGGCACAATGTGTTGACGTAACAAAAACAGGCTTCCCCGATCAACGCCAATCCAGTTTTCTTTTTGATTAAAGATCTTTTCTGGATAGAACTGTTGGGGTCCACCTGCTAATATATTTACTTGCATTAATCTGTCGTCCTCGTTTTAAGCTTTTTAATTTGTGCGATTGGATCCTCACTATTGAATACATACGATCCGGCCACCGCAATGTCTGCTCCCGCCTTATAAACTGAAGCTACATTTTCATCATTAATTCCCCCGTCAACTTCAATCGTAAAATTATTCTCACCAGTTTGACGAAGCTGATTAAGACGTTGAATTTTAGGCAACATTTGAGAGATGAATTTCTGACCTCCAAAACCTGGGTTCACGGTCATAACAAGTACCTGATCCACAATCGGCAAAACATCTTCCACCAAGCTGATAGGAGTTCCCGGATTCAACACAACTTCAGCTTTTACACCATGTTGTTTGATCATTTCTAAAGCCCGATAAATATGTGGCGTACTTTCAACGTGGACACCCACAATGTCGGCACCTGCCTGACAAAACTGAGTAACAAATCTTTCTGGATTTTCAATCATTAAATGACAGTCCAATGGCATACTTGTGATTGGTCGAATTGCTTCAACCATTCCTGGACCAAAGCTTAAATTAGGGACAAATTGACCATCCATTACATCAATATGTAAAAGGTCTGCCCCACCTTTTTGAGCAATTTCAATATCCGGTTTTAAGTCTACAAAATTAGCACTTAAAATTGATGGCGAAACTTTAATCATAACTTATTTCCCCTTTTTCTTAGAATAGCCTTTGCGCTGATAATCTGGCTTTTGGTCTTTAATAAGGTTAAAAAATTGAACGTAATTTTCATACCGACTTGGCATGATTTGGCCATCTTCTAAAGCTTTTTTGACAGCACAATTCGGTTCGTTAATGTGTAAACATTCTCGGAATCGACAGTTTAAACCAATTTGAGCAATTTCTGGAAACAGCTCCTTAAGATCCTCCAAACGCATTTCAAAAACTGTATAACTTGAAAATCCTGGCGTGTCAGCTACCAATCCATCACCAACTGGGAATAAAGCCACTTTTCTAGTTGTATGTTTCCCACGATTGAGAGCTTGTGAAACCTCACCCGTCTGTAAAGCCAGTCTCGAATCAATATGATTTAAAAGAGTTGATTTGCCAGCACCTGTTTGGCCCATAAAAATAGTTAGCTTATTGGCAAACAAGGCCTTTAAACTTGCAAGATCTTCAGAATCAAAAGCTTGCCAAGCTAGATAAACCTCATAACCAATTTTCCGATAACCATCGGCCATTTGTTCTAAATGTGCTTGCTTGTTTTCGGGAGTCAAATCACCCTTTGTAAAATAAATAATTGGAGAAATTCCCTTTTCTTCCAAAGTCACTAACTGTCGATCCAGCAGGTTCGCAGAAAAATCTGGTTGCACACAAGCCGTCACGACGACCGCTTGATCAATGTTCGCTAAAGGTGGCCGAACTAATTCATTTCGGCGTGATTCAATTTTTAAAATGTACCCTTCGTTTTTGGCATGGCCTTCAAATTCAACCCAATCGCCCACAAGAGGAGAAATTTTCTGTTTACGAAAATTTCCCCGCGCTCTTGTACGAAAAATTTTGTCCTCACTCTTAACGTCGTAAAAACCACTTAAAGATTGAATAATCTGTCCTTTTTGCATTAAAACCCTCCAACTCTATTTAGTTACCGAAAAGCTGATCGTCGTGGCTCTGGGCACCACAACCTGATCAGGAACCACACTTTGATAAATAATTTTTCCACGATCAAATTGAGTAGTTTGAATAGATCGTTTTTTGACCTTGAACCCTTTTGCTCGTAATTTTTTGGCAACTTTGGCATATGAATTGCCAATGTAGTTATCGACCACATAGCTATTAGGTCCCTGACTAATCACCACATTCACTGCCACGCCCGCCTGAACCTGCTTTTTCTTACGTGGAAGTGTTTCAACCACTCGTTTATAGTCAATTTTTTGATCTCCAGTCCGTGTAATCTGTCCTACTTTAAGATCATGTTTCTTTAATACCGCCGTTGCTTGTGCCTGTGTTAACCCAGTAACATTTGGAATCGTCACAACCTTGGGAAAACTCAAATAAAATGCTAATCCAATGCCAAAAATAAATAAAATTAGCAATCCAAAAAAGAATGCTATTTTTTTCCGGAGCGGATGACGATTTCTTCTTTTTTTGCTTTTAGTTGGCTGCTGATCCTTTGAACCATTTTGGGAAATAGCCTTCACCTCAGCCACATCTTTTGGATTTGGTTGAAAATCAGAGGCATCCGCAATAATCGTTTCATCCGTTAGAGACGGTGCAATAAAACGACTGTCTTCAGCTCGCCTTACTGACAGTGCCGTACTAAGGTCGTCTGCCATCTCAGAAACTGAATTATAGCGATCAAACGGATTTTTAGCCGTTGCTTTTAAAACCACATTTTCCAAAGCTTGCGGTATTCGCGGATCAAAATCTCGAACATAAGGAATTTGATTCTGATAATGTTTAATTGCGATGGATACCGCGTTCTCCCCTTCAAAAGGGACACGACCCGTTAACATTTCATAAAGAATAATTCCCAATGAATAGATATCGGACCGTTTGGTCGCTAAATGACCACGAGCCTGCTCTGGTGATAAATAGTGAACCGAGCCCACGACGGCATTTGTCTGGGTAAGCGTTTGTTCTTCTTGAGCCAGGGCAACTCCAAAATCAGAAATTTTAGCATTTCCTTTTTTATCCATTAAAACATTTTGCGGTTTTAAATCGCGATGAATAATATCATGAGCATGGGCCGTTGCGACACCACTTAAAATTTGTTCCATGATATCAATCACTTGCTGATAGGGAATTGGAAAGTGTTCCTTAATATATTGTTTTAGATCCGTTCCATCAACATATTCCATTACCAAATAATGGATGCCGTTATCTTCCCCTACGTCATAAACACTGACAATATTAGGATGCACTAATTCTGTTGTTGATAGGGCCTCGCGCTGAAACCGTTGAATTGTCTTATCATCATTTTGAAGATCAAAACGTAATAATTTAACCGCTACATTTCGGTTCAAAATTAAATCGTGAGCCAAATAAACGTCTGCCATCCCACCTTCGCCAAGTGAGCTAATAATGCGATATCTCCCATTAAGCGTTTGATTAGGTGTCATCTATTTAGTCACCCCATCATCTGCTTGAATAAGGAGCACCGTAACATTATCACGTCCTCCCGCCTGATTGGCAAATTCAATTAATTTTAAGCACTTTTCTTCCAACGTGATGGAACTTTCTAAAACATTGGCAATTATTTGATCGGTAACCATATTCGTCAAACCATCAGTACATAAAAGAAGCTGATCGTCATGCTTCCATGCATATGTATGCACATCAATATCTGAATTAGCAGAAATGCCCAATGTTTTTGTAATAATATTTTTTTGCGGATGTGTACGGGCTTCTTCCGGAGAAAGCTCTCCTTTTTTGATCAACTCATTAACTAACGAATGATCTGAAGTGAGTTGTTTTAACTCGTTACCTTTAAAAAGATAACACCGACTGTCCCCTAAGTGGGCCACGATAAACTGATTCTCAAGAATAATTGTGACCACAATTGTAGTTCCCATACCATTCAAATCTGAATACTTTTGTGAGGTTTCAAGAATCTCGTCATTTTCTTGGGTCACTTCGGTTTGCAGCCAATTTACTGCGTTAGTGACGTCACTAAAATCCGTATTTTGAAACAGATATCCGAGATGAGAAACGGCCATTTCAGAAGCCACATCCCCACCTTGACGCCCACCAATTCCATCAGCGACAATACTAAATAAAACGTTTTTTTTATTTTTAAAAACGCCCACATAATCTTGATTTTCATCACGGTGATTCCCAATGTCAGACTGAAAAGCATACTTCACAATTAATCACGCTCTCTTTTGTAAACAAGCAATAAAAAAGCCATCGGATTCAAAATCATCCGGGTAAATATTCAAATATGGCGTTGTTCTCGACGATTTCAACTGCTTTTTTGTTGAAGTCTGAATCAGCTCAAATTCAGGATGAAGTTTCAAAAAATCAGTCATCGTATTTTCATTTTCTTGTTTTAGTATGGTACACGTACTGTAAGTTATTATACCGTTATTTTTTACTTTTGCAGCTACGGCATTTAAAATTTCTAATTGAATTTTGTGCAGCTTTTCACTATCAGTTAATGCCTTTTCATAACGAATTTCAGGTTTCCGCCGTATAAGACCAATTCCTGAACATGGTGCGTCCACTAAAATTCGATCAAAAGAATTATCTTCTGCTAATAAATCGATTTTACGAGCATCCAAAACCTTCACTTCAACTTGAGTATTTAATCCCATTCGTTTCGCATTCGTACGGATTAGAGCTACCTTTTTAGGATGTAAATCCAGTGCCAAAACGTGTCCATTTTCACCAACTTGTTGTGCGATATGAGTGGTCTTTCCCCCAGGCGCTGCACAAGCATCCAAAACTGTCATGCCAGACTCTAGTTGCATTGCTTCAGCAACCAACATGGCACTCTCATCTTGAACAGTCAAAGAGCCATTTTGGAAAAGCTCTGATCTTGCCACACTCCCATTTGAAACCACAATTCCATCTTCTGCTACTTCACTGGGGATCACTTTATATTCATGGGCGTTCAAATAGTCAACGGCTTGGACTTGAGTTATCTTCTGCGTGTTAATTCGGGCAGCCTGACGAGCAGGCTGATTAATTGACGCAAGAATCCGATTTGTTTTTGACTCACCAAGTTGAGCGTCTAATTCCTTAATGATCCACGGAGCCACACTATACTTAACACTACGATAATTTTTTTGATCTTTAATAGCATCTAATTCTGGGAATCCTTTTCGCTGCATGGCATGTAAAACACCGGTCACAAAAGCACGGATACCACTATGGCCTTCTGTTTTGGCAATTTCAATGCTTTCGTTAAAAATAGCCCTTGTTGGTACTCGATCCAGATAAACCATTTGGAAAACGGCCGTTAACAATAACTGGTGCACCCAATCCTGCACTTTTTTGCCCTCAACAAATGGGGATAGAAAATAGTCTAAAGTCAATTTATGCTGAATCACACCATAGACAATTTCCGTCAACAAATTGATGTCTAATTGTGACAACTGACTGTCTGCAATGATATTTTTCAGTTCAATGTTCGAATAGGCACCTTTATTAACTTTTACTAACACATCAACCGCTAATGCTCGTGGATTTCGTTGTTTATCTATCATAACTTGATAACCTGCTCACCTTCGTAAAATGCCTCTTGACTTCCGTTTAAATAATCAGTGATATCCATCTGTGGTTTGCCAGCCGGTTGAACACGGTCTAAACGAACTACACCATTTTTGCCGGTTGCAATCAACAACTTGTGCTTTGTTTTTTCTACAACTTGACCCGGCAATAGGTCAGTAGTTTGATCCAAAGGGGTGACCTGCCATAACTTGGTCCGCAACCCATTTAAGATCACAAAACTAACTGGAAATGGTCGTAATGCACGAACTTTGGCATCGACCAATTTTGCAGATTGACGAAAATCAACTTGTTCTTCTTCAGGTTTAATATTTGGTGCAAACGTTACTTTTTCTTCGTCTTGTTCAACACCTGCAAGCTCACCCGCAATCAATTTGGGTAATGTTTCGTTTAATAGATTTCGGCCCAAAATGCTTAACTTTTCAAACATTGAACCCACATCATCTGTTGCTTCAATCTTGATTTTTCGCTGGGCAAGCATTTTACCTGCGTCCATCTTCTTAACCATATAAATAATGGTTATTCCCGTTTCTGACTCACCATTCATAATGGCATACTGCACAGGAGCCCCACCACGGTACTTAGGTAATAGTGACCCATGGACATTAACAGCCGCCAGTTTGACCGAATTAATTAATTTCATTGGTAAAAATTGGCCAAAAGCTGCGGTTACAATTAAATCGGCATGCAACGCAATTAATTGAGCCATTTCTTCAGAACCACTAATTTTTTCTGGTTGGAAAACAGCAATTTCATTTTCTACCGCCACCTTTTTAACTGGCGACATCGTTAGGTTATGTTTTCTTCCAGTGCGTCGATCAGGTTGGGTAACGACAGCTTCCACATTGTAATCTGGATTTTGAATTAGACTCTGTAAAATAGGGACAGCAAACTGCGGGGTCCCCATAAAAATAATGGATTTCATTTGATAAAATTCCTCCTACATAAATGATTGTGGTTCGGCATCAATCGATAACTGAATGCCTTGACGATAATCACTTTGAGATTCCTGTAAAATTTTGGTAACAGCTGTATGGAGATTGGGTTCATGTTTATATTTAATCACAATTTGATAATAATATTTATTTTTGACCCGTGCAATCGGTTTAGGTGTAGGGCCCAAAACAATGGCATCAGCACTTAACTGCGGTCGCAATTCTTTTAAAACAGCAAACATTTTTTGGGCCGCCATTTTTTCTTCTTTATTGGCTGCAGTAATCTGAAGTGTGAAGTAATAGGGCGGGTACTTTCCCTGATGACGAATGTACATTTCTTTTCGGAAAAAGTTTTCATAGTTTTGAGTCTTAGCCAGCTGAATGGCATAGTGGTCAGGATTAAAGGTTTGCACAAACACTTCTCCTAACTTATCAGCACGCCCTGCACGTCCACTTACCTGCGTCAACAATTGAAATGTGCGTTCACTAGAACGGAAATCAGGCAACTCTAAGGCGGTATCCGCATTAAGCACACCAACGAGTGTCACGTTGGGAAAATCTAGTCCCTTGGCAATCATTTGCGTCCCCAGCAAAATGTCTGCCCGACGTTCACCAAACTGACGTAATATTCTTTCATGTGCCCCTTTACGCCGAGTGGTATCCACATCCATTCGTAAGATTCGTGCACTAGGAAACTTGGTCTTCAACTCTTGTTCTACTTTTTCTGTTCCGGTCCCATAATAACGAATTTTTCGGCTATGACAATTAGGACACTGTTTAGGAATCGGTTCTTCATGACCACAGTAATGACATTTCATGCTACGACTATCCATGTGTAGAGTTAAAGAGATGTCACAGTTAGGGCATTTCAGAACAAACCCACAATCACGGCACATGATAAACGAGGAATACCCCCGCCGGTTTAACATCAAAATACTTTGTTGTTGCATGTTCAAACGTTTATCAATTGCATTTAGTAAAGGTTGCGAAAAGTTTTGATCAGCACCTGTTTGCAATTCTTCACGCATATCAATAATTTGAACTTTAGGCAATGGATGTCCATTAATTCGATTGGGTAACCGCAATAATTGATAAACTTGCCGTTCACTTCGCGCTCTTGATTCTAAAGAAGGTGTGGCACTACCGAGTACCAATGGGCAATTGTAAAACTTGCTTCGCCACTGGGCCACATTTCTAGCATGATATCGCGGTGCGTCATCTTGTTTATAACTGGTTTCATGTTCTTCATCAATAATGATGACGCCCACATTTTCAATGGGCGCAAAAATTGCCGACCGTGCACCAACCACGACTTGTGCTTCATGGCGTTTGATTCTGCGCCATTCATCAAATTTTTCTCCATCCGAAAGGCCACTGTGTAAAACGGCCACTTGTTTGCCAAACCGGCCCTTAACTCTGGTAACCATTTGAGGCGTTAAGGCAATTTCTGGAACCAACATAATAGCTGTTTTTCCTTTAGCAAGCGCGTAAGCAATCGTTTGTAAATAAACTTCTGTCTTGCCACTTCCAGTGACTCCTTCAAGCAAAAAAGTCTTCGCTTGGGACTTCTCAATACTTTGAGAAATCTCATCAAGGGCTGTTTGCTGTTCCTGATTTAAAGTAAGGGGCGTCGTTTTCCCTTTAAACTCTTTATACGGATCGCGATATTGCTCTACTTTTTTACGTACCAGCCATCCTTTCGCCTCGCCAGCTTTAATTGTTGCTGAACTGATGGCAAGTTTCTTTTCTAAAGTCGTTTGAGAAACTATTTTAGACTGGTTAGCTAGAAAATGAACAAGATCACGCATTTTAGTGGCATTTTTTCGAAGAGAATCTACAATTCCAGATTCTTGTTCCGCATTAATGTGAGACTCAATTTGAAAAATCTGTTTTGTTTGTGCTTGGTTTTTAACGCGATACACAATTTCAATTTTGCCTTGTTTTCGAAGCTTAGATAACTCACTTTGTTGTAACGGTGAAAGCGTGTCCGTTTCAAAATCTTGCCACTGAGTAGATGGCAAAATATCAGCTAACTGTTCTTCACTCATCTGATCATCAACAATTTTCAGTTGCTTACTATACTTTGCCCGCATCACATTTGGTAACATCGTTAATAAACAAGTAATTTGGAATGAAAATGTGGTATCTGCTAGCCAACGAGATAATTGAATTAATTCCGTGTTTAAAACTGGTTCTAAGTCCATCAAACTTTCAATTGATTTCAGCTGATCAGCATCAACTTCTTCCATTCCAATTTGAACGACAAACCCTTGCACTTTTCGATTACCATTACCAAATGGAACCACAACCCGCATGCCAACTTGAAGCTCATTTGTCAGTTGTTTAGGGATTAAATAAGAATAAGGACTATTTGTCTGCATCGTTGGAACATCAACAATTATTTTGGCAACTTGGATCATAATTTCACCTGCTTATGCAAACCGCTTTGCAATTACTTCTAGTACTTTTTTTGCGATAACTTTTTTATTTTCTTTGGAAATTTGAATATTAGGTTCATTTGGCTGCAAAATGGTTACTGCATTTTCATCAACATCAAATCCGATATCGTGACGGTACACATCATTAGCCACAATCATATCAGCGCCTTTAGCCCTTAGTTTTCCTTTAGCGTTATTAAGAAGATCTTCTGTTTCTGCTGCAAATCCAACGACAAACTGATTGGTATGCAAGTTCTTTAAACTTTTTAAGATATCTGGTGTTTCTTGAAGTTCTAAGATCAATTTGTCAGATTGAGTAGCCTTTTTAATTTTATGGTTCTCAAACTGCACTGGCTGATAATCAGAAACCGCAGCTGCCATAATCAAAATATCTGCCTTGTCAAAATTATTGTGAACCGCAGTCATCATTTCCGTCACAGTTTCCACATAAATAACTTTAACCCCGTTTGGAGTCGCCAGCTGTTTGGTTGCAGAAATCAAAGTAACCTCAGCACCAGCTGTTTGTGCAACTTCTGCAAAAGCATACCCCATTTTACCAGAGGATCGATTAGAAATATAGCGAACTGGATCAAGATATTCTCGCGTGCCACCGGCAGTTATCAAAATCTTTTTGTTTTTCAAGCTAGCTAAGTTAGAATAGTTTTTCACCGTAATTTTTTTCTCGATATATTGCATGACTGTTGTGTTTTCAGGAAAACGGCCTTTACCTGAATAGCCCTCCGCTAGCAATCCTTCATCTGGATCCATAACATTCACACCATCAACTTTTAAGATTTTAATGTTGCGTTGGACCGCTGAGCTCTGCCACATATGCACATTCATTGCGGGAATTACAAATATTGGCGCAGTAAGTGCCAATAACGTGGTACTGACAAAATCATCTGCCAATCCATTGGCCATTTTACTCATGATATTGGCCGTTGCTGGCGCCACAATCGCGATATCTGTCCAATCTGCCAATTCCACGTGAGCAACTGGTGCACTGGTGACCTGTTCAAATAAACCGGTTTGCACTGGATGCTGACTAATCGTTTGGAAAGTCGCTTTACCTACAAATTTCATAGCCGTATTTGTCATAGCAACCCGGACCTGAGCACCTTGTTTTTGAACTAAACGAATCAATTCCACCACTTTGTACGTGGCTATCCCACCGGTAATAAAAAATGTAATATGCTTATCTTTCCACATAAAACTTCTCCTCGCTAGAAACTACTCTTAAAATCGAAAAAAGGTCTGAAAGAAATCTCTCTCAGGCCTTTGTATCACAAACTTTAAAATTCGGTTTTGTCAGGATCAATTACGACATCACCTGCAACAATTTCTTCAAGTGCCTGACCAACACTTTTAGAAGACTCATATTTGTCTAAAAGTGGTTGTGCGCCAGCATCTAATTCATGGGCACGTTTGCTTGCTAACATAATTAATGAGTAACGTGAATCCACACGTTCTAATAAATCATCAACTGATGGATATAAAATCATTTTATTTATCTCCTAACATTTCTTCATATTCTGGAAACACACGATCAACGCGGAATCGTTCACTTTTAATAATCGTTTTAATACTTTCAACAGCATTTTCAACTTTGTCATTCACAACAGCAAAATCATAATCTCGCATCATGCGAATTTCTTCAACAGCTTTTGCCATGCGTTTGTTAATGGTTTCCATATCTTCTGTGCCTCGATTTATGATTCGTTGTTTTAATTCCATCAAATCAGGAGGCGTCAAAAAGACAAACACACCATCTGGAGACTTCTGTCTAACCTGTAAGGCACCATTTACTTCAATTTCTAAAAAAACATCTTTTCCACGATCTAATGTTTCGTTAACGTACTTCAAAGGAGTCCCGTAATAATTGTCAACGTATTTTGCATACTCCAACATTTGACCAGTTTCAATGTTATGTTCAAACTCTTCCTTAGAAACGAAGTAATAATCAACACCATTGACCTCACCTTCACGAGGTTTTCGGGTTGTCATCGAAATGGAATATTGAAAATCATTCCCACCTTGGTCAAAGATTGCTTTACGTACCGTCCCTTTACCAACTCCGGATGGACCTGATAAAACGATAAGCATTCCTCTTTTTGCCATAATTTAAAATCTCCTAAATGTAATGTACTCCTATTATCGCTTTTTTAACCACTCTTTTCAACTACAAATCAAGGTTTAAGCACACTTTTCGTCCATTTAGACAACTTTTATATTTTCTATTGCATTTGTGAACGTTTGTTCGTATAATGAAAACACAAACAAACGTTCGAGGTGGAAAATATGGAAAATTTACAACAGAATCATAATCGTGTCTCCGAATTCGTCCAGAATTCCTATCAAAAGCTTTTTTCAGAACCAGAGCTAGAGGGCATTGAACCCCAAATGCCGAAATTTCAATTAAAATCATTCTTAGCTCAAGCCATTGATAAAAACTATAAGGTAACAATTCAAATCAATGCCAATAACACAATTTATGAAACAACCGGCTTACTAACAAAAATTGCTAAAAACCGTTTTCTTTTAGCTACTCAAGGCCAGAAAGTGACTTACCTTTTACAAATAGAAGATATTCGTTTCGTTAAAAAGACTTACTAATAACGGATATCTATTTATGTTGCTTAGCAAGTTTATAAACTGGATCCAATCTATTTTGTAACCAGCCTAAAACTAAATCAGAAATAATAGCCATTAAAGCTGTTGGCAATGCGCCAGCTAAGATAATGGCACCACCATTTGTTGCATTAGTCCCACGGATAATAATATCTCCAAGACCACCAGCACCAACGAAGGTCCCGATTGCGGTAATTCCAATTGCTAGAACCAAAGCGTTTCTTATACCGGCCATAATGACCGACATTGAAAGTGGCAGTTCAACCATGTACAGCATTTGAAAGCGAGTCATTCCCATTCCCTTTCCGGAATCAAGGATACTGGCATCCACACTCTGCATACCACTGTATGTGTTTTTTATAATGGGTAACAACGCATATAAAAAGACGGTTGCAATAACTGTGTTAACACCCAGTCCTAAGCCCAGCATGATAATAGACAACATTGCCAAGGAAGGAACCGTTTGAATCACATTGGCGATGCCAATTACGGTTGCACTCAGTTTTGAGTGCCGGGCAATCAAAATACCTAAAGGAATTCCCACGATTGCAGCAAACACAACTCCATAAATGGAAATTAGGAAATGACGATCAAACTGAGTAAGCACATATAAACCGTTATGAGAAAAATAATAAGCCAATTGTTGAAAAGTGTTTAAGTTTTCCATTCTATTTCCCATCCTTTCCATCAAAATAGTTATGTTGTTCTAAGAATTGTTTAGCAACCACCTGAGGCTCAATTAAATCATTATCAACTTTAGCATTCAACGTTTGCATCGTGGTTAACGAAATTTTTCCCTTTAGTTTAAGCAGAACCTTTTTCAATTCTGGATGTTCTTTAAGAACTTTGTCTGTTGCTAAAGGACTTGCATTATAAGGCGGGAAGAATTGTTTATTATCCTTCAGAACTTTCAAATCATAACTTTTAATCCGCCCATCAGTTGAATAACCTAATACCGCGTTCATTTTACCGGACTGAACCGCACTATAGACTAAACCAATCTGCATTGGATAAACCTTTTCAAATTGAAAGCCATAGACCTGAGTAAATCCAGTATAGCCATCCCCTTTTCGGTTAACCCAAATTTGGTCGGCACCAACGGTCATTTTGGGAGCCAAATTCTTTAAATCACTAACAGTTTTTAAATTCTCTTTTCGAGCTAATTTACCGGTCACCATAAATGCATAAGTATCAGCAAAACCGTAAGACGGAAAATAAGTCATATGGTATTTTTCTTGAAAAATCTTGCGAACCTTCCGTGTCGTAACCGAAGGACTTTTGATAGCATCTTGACCAAAAATAGTAGTGAGATCCGTTCCGTTATATCGAACGGCCGAAATATCAGCATTATCATTTTTAAGCGCTTGGAAACTTACAGAACCAGATCCCAAATTATTAATCAAAGTTGTTTTTAAATTGGTATCATGCTGAATCAAATCAGAAATCATATACGCCATAATTTGTTGTTCAGTTGTATTTTGGGTTGCAATTCGTACCGTATCCTGGGATGACGAGTTTAGGCCGGGGAATCCGCAACCGCTCAAGATAAACGTTGAAACAAATAGTAATATTCCAACCTTCAAAAATCGTGTTATTTTTTTCATTGCGATCCCCTTTCTATGATCTTACATTACTTGTCGTTTTAGGGGTGAGCCAAGCTTCTAGTTTGGCTAATAGCCAGTCAACCAACAAAGCTAACAAAATAACTGGAATGGATCCTCCTAAAATCAAATCAGTACGGTATAGGTTTAAACCATTAAAAATAAAGTCACCTAAACCGCCAGCACCAATATAAGAAGCTAACGCAGTCCACGCAATGACGTAGGTAGCAGACAAACGAATACCACTCATAATAACCGGAACCGCCATTGGCAACTCCAGCTTTATTATAGACTGCATATTTGTCATACCCATCCCTTTTGCTGCATCCTTTAAACTAGCATCCACACCGTTCAAGCCCAAATACGTGTTACGTAAAATTGGCAAAAGCGAGTAGATAAATAAGGCAACAATGGCCGGCAGCGCACCAATTCCAAAAAGCGGAATCATCATCGCTAACAATGCTAAAGCGGGAACCGTCTGTAGGACACTTGCTATTTCAATAATGATCGACGAAGCTTTCTTTAATCGGGTCAATGCCACTCCTAAAGGAACTGCAACTATCACGCCTAAACCAAGGGCAATTCCAGAAATATAAATATGTTGCCAAATTTTATAAAGTAACTGACCCCCGTATGTTTGGATAAAAATAATCACGATTTATCGTCACCCGCCTCTACTTTTTCAGCTGGCTTGGTATCCTCTTTCTTTTTATCATGTGTTTGCGTATCAGAATCTCCCCAAAGCGCATCATACACAATATCAACTAAAGAAGCCCGGGTCACAATTCCAACCAACTTCTTGTTTTCATCAACAACTGGAACGTTTTTATAACCGCGCTTCAAGATTCGTTCAACCGTATCTCGAATAATAGAATTTTCATTTACATAAAATACTTTTCGTGTCATCACATCATCAACACTAGTTGCCGTATTGTAGTTATAGTCAATCTGCTCAATGCCAACATAACCCTTCAGGACACCAGTATCATCAGTGACAAGTAAAGTATCAACTCGTTTTTCATGCATTAGCTTTAAAGCTTCTTTTAATGATCTACCTGGTGTAATCGAAACGGCGTTGTTATACATCACTTGGCCAACCGTGGTAATACTTGGTCTAGCCTGAATTAAGCGGTCTTTTCCAATTAAATTCTCGACGAACTCATTTGCAGGATGGCGCAAAATTTCATCCGGTGTGGCTACTTGAATCATTTTTCCATGACTCATGACCACAATGCGAGTAGCCAATTTTAAAGCTTCATCCATATCATGCGTCACAAATATTAACGTCTTCCCTAAACGCATTTGCAAATCTTTCACAAAGTCCTGTAAAGACTCACGTGTAATGGGATCCAATGCTCCAAATGGCTCATCCATTAAAATTAAATCTTGATCTGCTGCTAAGGCACGAACAACCCCAATTCGTTGTTGTTGTCCTCCTGATAATTCAGATGGATAACGATCCAAAAATTCTTCTGGTAATTTAACCATTTTAATCATTTCTTTAGCACGTTCGTTACGTTTTTCTTCAGACCATTTAAGTAATTTTGGCACAATTGTAATATTATCGCGAATTGTCATGTGAGGCATTAACCCAATATTTTGGATAACATACCCAATCTTACGGCGTAACTTAACGGGATCCGCTTTTAAAACGTCTTCCCCATTTAATTTAATTGAACCTTCGGTAGGGTTCAACATTCGATTAATCATCCGCATCGTCGTTGTCTTTCCAGAACCTGAAGTCCCGATAAAACAAATAAACTCACCTTTTTTAACATCGAGATTAAAGTCATCGACGGCCTTATTTCCACCGTAAATCTTTGAAAGATGTTTCATCTCTAAAAACACGTACGTCAACTCCATTCTTTTTTAAGTACAACTGAGTCTATCGTATCGTACATGGGCCCCTTTCTGCAAACGTTATGGCCAATTAATTAACTAAAAGGCCGCCCTATCAGTCCTCAGAAAAAAATAAAAAAGAGTTTTCTAAGATGTATGGGCCATCTTAAGAAGCTCTTTTGCATGTTGAATACTTAATTTTGTAACTGTACTACCTGCCAACATTCTGGCCAACTCTTGTACCCGACCGTTTTCATTCAAGTCACTCAATTTTGTTTCTGTACGGCCACCTTTTACTGCCTTTGAGACAAAGAATTGATGATCTGCTTCTGCGGCCACTTGTGGCAAATGGGTGATACATAAAACCTGCGAGTAACTTGCAATAAGCTTGATTTTCTCAGCAATAGCTTGCGCAACCCGGCCACTAACACCTGTATCTACTTCATCAAAGATAATGCTAGTAACACCCTGTGATTTTGCAAAAATTGTCTTCAACGCCAACATAATTCGAGAAAGCTCTCCACCAGATGCGATCCTAGACAACGGCCCCATAGACTCGCCGGGATTGGTTCGCAGATAAAACTCAACATTGTCAATTCCAGTCGATTTAAATTTCAAACCAGCAGATTCATCGAAGTGCACTTCAAATTCGGCCTTATCCATATACAGTTGTTTTAGTTGGTCATGAACTGCAACCTGTAACTTACTTGCTGCTTGTTTACGAGTTGTCGATAATTGAAGGGCAATTTTTTTGAGCTGTTCTTGAATCGTCTCTAATTGAGATTCCATTTGGTCTTCATCAGATTCTGAATCAACCATGCTATGAAGTTCCTCAGAAGCTTTTTGATCATAAGCTAAAATTTGTTGAATATTATCGCCATATTTCTTTTTAAGTTGATAAATCTCTTCTAACCGTTTTTCTACCTGGTCTAGCTTGCCTTCATCCCACTCCATATTTTCCAGCTCACCACTAATATCACTTGTGGCATCTTGTAACTGATAATAAGCTGAGGAAATAATATTTGAGATGTTTTTATATTTATCATCAATATTTTCAATATCACGCAAAGCATTCATCGCTTCACCGGTACTATCAATTGCCCCAGCAGACTCCTCATTTTCCAAAGCTAACTGTGCAGTTTGAAGGGCCGTGCTAATTTTTTGGAAGTTTTCTAAAAGTTCCTTTTGAGAATTAAGTTGTTCTTCTTCACCAACCTGCAGATTAGCATCTTCAATTTCTTTAACTTGAAAGCGAAGCATATCAACTCTTTGTGCCCATTCCTTTTCGTTAGCCTTTTTGCGATTAAATTTTTGTTTTAAATTTTGGAAATGTTCGTACTTTTGCTGATACTGTTTTAAAAGAGGTTGGATACCATTACGTGCGAACTCATCCAGCATACCCAAATGTTTCTCAGGCTGCATTAGTTCTTGATGCTCATTTTGCCCATGAATATCAATGAGGGTTTCACCGATTTTTTTTAGAATGGTTGTGTTAACTAAAGAACCGTTAATTCGACACACATTACGACCACTTGCTTGAATCTCTCTTTGTAAAATTAAAGTCGGATCCGCATGTTCAATTCCATATTGGTCTAATAACGCCAAGGTATCAGGATTTTTATCCATACTAAACATACCTTGCAAAACAGCCTTTTTAGTCCCCTTACGGATAAAATCAACCGATCCGCGACCGCCTGCAAGCAATCCAACAGCATCAATAATAATCGATTTTCCTGCACCTGTTTCACCAGTCAAAACGGTCATTCCAGAATTAAATTCAATATTCAATTTTTCAATAATTGCAAAGTTTCGAATTGATAATTCCTGCAGCATGTTTTCACCTCAACCTATTTGATTGCTCGACTCAATTCGTTAGCATTTCTGAAATTAATTGTTTAATGGTACCTACGCCTTCTATACTAGTCGTCACGACCAACACTGAGCCATCATCACTAATGGCACCTAAAACATCACTACTATTTAGTTGATTTAGCAAACTAGCTATGGCAGGACCACTCCCTGGCTGAACCGCCAAAAAAATAAAAGTTGCATTACTGGTCATCTTTCGCAACGACTGTTGAAGTGTAGTTCCCAACTTTAGTTTAATATCTTCATCTTTTTTTGGTGGCAAAGCGTAATGATAGCCACCATTTTTCGAAGGTAACTTAATTAACTGCATGTCGCGGATATCACGCGAAACTGTTGCCTGCGTGACTTCAATTCCACTCTCTCTTAAAAAAGTTACCAAATCTTCTTGCTTTTGAACATCATTGTCAATTAGGATTTTTTGAATATGCTTCTGGCGTTCACTTTTTTTCATTTGGCACGACCTCTTTTATTTCTCTTTTGTTGCGTGATTCAATTGCGCATAGGCAGACTCTAAAGTTTTAGAAATTGAAACAGATTTCGCAATCTTAGCCTCACCATTAGTCGCAACCAAATGGGTCAAAAACTCAATATTTCCTTCGCCACCCTTAATCGGAGAAAAATCTAGCCCCACAACATTGTACCCACTTTCAACTGCCATACCAAGTGTGTTTTTTAAGACTTCCTCATGAGTTTTGGGATCACGAATAATTCCGTGTTTGCCTACCTTATCTTTTCCTGCTTCAAATTGTGGTTTGATCAAAGCAACGACACTGCCATTTGCTTTAATAATATTTTTTAATGGTGGTAAAATTAGTTTCAACGAAATAAAAGAAACGTCAATTGACGCAAATTCCGGTTGACCATGAGTGAAGTCGTCCAATTGAGAATATCTAAAATTAGTGTTTTCCATAACAACCACACGGGGATCTTCGCGTAATTTCCAAACTAACTGATTGGTTCCCACGTCAAGCGCATAACTTAATTTAGCACCGTTCTGAAGCATCACATCTGTAAATCCACCAGTTGAAGAACCAATGTCCAAAACTACCTTGTCCTGCACACTAATGTGAAACACTTTGAGTGCTTTTTCAAGTTTCAATCCTCCGCGACTGACATATGGCATCTTTTTCCCTTTAAAATGTAGCTCAGTATCAACCGATATTTTACTACCAGGTTTATCCAATCGCTCTTCATTTTCTCCTAGGATTTCGCCAGCCATCACAGCACGTTTAGCCTGCTCGCGTGTATCAAACAGTCCCTGTGATACTAATAATACATCAACCCGTTCTTTTTTCATTTTTCTTCCTCGTTTAATTGAAAATACTCTAAGAAGCCTTGCAATAAATTCGTTGAATTCCCATTATGTTGCAATTTGTTAAGTGCTTCTCGACAATTCATGACACACTGCATTAAATCTTTCTTGCTTTGTGTCAGTCCGCGAATGCTTGGATACGTATTTTTATGCTCTTCAGCATCCTTGTGAACAGCTTTTCCCATAGCTTTTTCTGAACTCAAAACATCCTCTAAATCATCATATATTTGAAAAGCTAGTCCAAAATTTTCAGCAAACGTAACTAAGTATTTCTGATTTATTGAACTTGTCGTTGCGATAATATTAGCGGCTTGTGCAGTATAGGTAATTAAAGCCCCCGTCTTTTGCTTATGCAATTGCTTTAATTGCATAAATGACAATTGCTTGCCTTCACCCAACACGTCAGTAGCTTGACCAGCAACCATCCCTGCAGGGCCTGCTGCATGGGCCAATGCATAAGTTAGCTGGCTCACAACTTTTGGACTAAATTTGGTGGTCGCTATCCACTCGAAAGCTAACGTTAACAGCCCATCGCCGGCTAGGATAGCCAGTGCCTCACCATATTTTTTATGATTAGTGGGCAGCCCTCTACGCAAATCATCGTTATCCATTGCTGGTAAATCATCATGAATTAAAGAATATGTGTGTAAAAGCTCCAGCGCAGCGGCAACTTGGACACTATTGGTATCAATGGCAGTTCCACTAACTTGTAGCATTGCTAATAGCAATAATGGCCGTAGTCTTTTTCCGCCTGCAAAAACTGAATACTGCATAGACTCGCTTAAACTTAAATTTGTCACGCTATCCGGCAAATGTTCTTTTAAAAACTGGTTCAAGACCTTAGTGTATTTTTGAATAAATGCTTGCGTTTCCACATTTTCGATCATTATTTATTTGTGCCTTCAGTTGTATCATCTGATGCTTCGAACGGAACTTCTTGACCATCTTCATCCATCATTTTGGTTAACGTTTTTTCTGCGTTTTGCAAAGTGTCTTGTAAATCCTTACTCAAGACAACGCCCCGCTTAAATTCGTTTAGTGCCTTTTCAAGGGGCACATCACCCTTTTCTAAATTGGTCACAATCTCGTCTAAAGATTTTAAGTTTTCTTCAAAAGTAGGTTTTTTAGTCATTTTTTTGTCCTCCTTGTTCTGTTTCAGTTACTTTAGCCTTGGCCGTACCATCACTCAAATGTAATTCGATTTCCGTATCAGATTTCAATTCCGAGGCTTTTTTGACAACCTTTCCCTGCCGAGTCACATAACTATATCCACGACTCATAATCTTCAATGGGCTTAAGTAGTCTAACGCAGAAATTGAATGCTTTAGTTCAGTGGACTTAGTCGTAAATAGTGCCTGAATTCCTCTATTTAGTCTTGTTTTTAAATTTGTAACTGTCTGTTGTTCTTGCTGAATATGATTTGCTGGTGAATTCAAAAACAAAGTTTGCTGACTTTTATTTAACTGATTTTGGTAAAAATTTAAAGTGGCAGTCATATTTTGCTTTAGTCTTTCGTTCAAATAATCAAGATTTTGTACATATCCTTCATACAACCGGCGAGGATCTTGAAAAACATAGGATTGATCCAGTCGATTTAAACTTTGGCGATCTTTTTTTAACAAATTCATAAAGGCATTAAAAATTCGTGTTCGGCGCTGTGATAAATACAAAATTTCTTCACTGAGCACCGGTGTGGCTAATTCAGCTGCCGCAGTGGGCGTTGCAGCCCTGACATCGGCAACCAAATCTGCAATCGTTGTGTCCGTTTCATGTCCAACTGAAGAAATAATTGGAATTTTACTTGCAAAAATTGCCCTCGCAACTTGTTCTTCATTAAATGGCCACAAATCCTCAATCGAACCGCCGCCACGTCCTAAAATAATGGTATCAAAACTACCAAGTGCATTGACTTGTTGAATGCGCGTTGTTATTTCTTTTGCAGCTTCCGTACCCTGCACTTGAGCAGGAAACAAGACCAATTGGGTAATAGGGAACCGTCTACGTGTCGTGGTTATAATATCCCGGATAACAGCACCAGAAGGACTGGTAATAACGGCAATTCTTTTTGGGAATCGAACTAGAGGTTGTTTTGGAGCCGTAAATAATCCTTCGGCACTTAACTTCGTCTTTAACTGTTCGTATGCTTGATATAGTGCACCCACCCCATCAGGTTGCATACTGTCAATATAAATTTGATAGCTTCCGCTTGCCTCGTAGACAGATAGCCTTCCAGTAACTAAAACTTTCATCCCGGTTTCAGGCGTAAATTTCACTTTTTCAAATGCCGATTTAAACATAATGGCATTAATTTTTGCATGATCATCTTTCAAACTGAAATATTGGTGCGCATGCGGACGAATCCGTAAATTGGAAATTTCACCAACCAAATAAACACGGCCTAAATACGGATCAACATCAAATTTACGTTTTATATACTGTGTTAAAGCGGTCACCGTTAGATAATTTTCTTTATCCATTTTTCTCACTACTCCATTCAGCTAATGCAACGGTTTGAGAAATTAGGGTTGTAATGGTCATTGGCCCCACTCCTTTTGGTACTGGTGTGATGTAAGAAGCCTTTCTTTCAACCTCAGCAAAATCCACATCACCAACTAGCTTTCCATTTACATCTCGGTCCATGCCGACATCAATTACGACTGCATCCGACTTCACATCTGCTTCCTTAATATATTTGGCAATGCCCACAGCTACAACCAGAATATCCGCTTCTCGCGTTAGTTGAGACAAATTATGAGTATGACTGTGTGCCACTGTGACCGTCGCATTGGCATTAACCAAAAGTGCTGCCATCGGCTTACCCACGATTGTACTTCTACCAACTACAACTGCTTTTTTGCCATCTAAATCAATATGATACGCATTGAAAATAGACATTATACCCTGGGGAGTACAAGCAATTGGGGTTTTCTCAGTATGATTTATCACTAACTTGCCAATGTTTGTTGGATGAAACCCATCTGCATCCTTTTCAGGTGCTATCGCATTTGTCACATTAAATTCGTTAATATGTGCAGGCAAAGGCAACTGGACAAGAATTGCATGAATTGTTGGATTTTCGTTATATGTTTGAATAATCTTTATGAGATCTGCTTCTGAAATTGTATCCGGAAGATTGCGAACAATCGAGTTGATTTTCATTTTTTTTGCTCGACGCTCTTTATTACGTACATAAATTTTACTAGCCGGATCGTCACCCACTAAAATGACAACTAGTCCAGGAACAATTCCTTGGTCAGCCAAACGTTGAATCCTAACAGTTGTTGTTTTGTCAATTTCAGCTGCAAGTGCTTTACCATCCATAATAGTTGCCATAAAATTACCTCTCTTGTATGTATGACTTACCTCTATAGTTTAGCATATTAGAAAATACGAAAAAACCAGAAAAAACTATTTGTTTTTTCTGGCTCACTTAAATTATTTATAATGGATAACTTCTTCAAAATTCATTTCTGCAAAACTATAAATTTTAGAAATTCTATCCCAATTTGCTTGAAAGAACGCCATTAATAAAGTTTTTTGCTGTTTCATCAGCATATTTCTTAGCTAGCTCAAGAGCTTCATTAACTGCGACCTTATCTGGGACATCCTCCACATAATTGATTTCAAAAAAAGCAATTTGTAAGATAAGATGATCTGTTCTTGCTAAACGTTCAACCGACCAAGTCTTTTTTAAAAACTTGCTAATTTCTTCATCCAACTCTTGATGATGGGTCGTCACACCATCGACAAGTTGCACAAGATAGGTTGGAACGTCTTCTGAGGTGTCATGGTAGCTTTCTAATACTTGATGATATAAATCATCATGAGAGGCGTCTGAATTGCTGCTCAATGCAAACAAAACTTGAAAAGCAGCCTCTCGAATTTGATGTCGATTTAAACTCACTTTTCATCACCATCATTTTCCGCAAAAATATCATCTGGGTCCACAGTGGATGTTGATTTGGCAGGAATAATTCCTTCCACATGAATGTTAACCTCAGTTACTTCAAGTTCAGTCATAAATAAAAGTTGTTGATTTACTTTACTTTGAACTTTCTTAGCAATTTCAGGAACAGATGTCCCATAATCAAGGTAAACATACACATCAACACGTAACTTGCCATCACTTAAACCAAGTTTAACGCCCTGGCCCTTTGTGTTTCTAGTAAGAAATGAAGTGACACTCTCACTTAAACCACTGCTACTTAAATGAACGCCCTGAACTTCTTCAACAGAAATTCCAGCAATAATTGAAACAACCTCGGGAGCAATTTTAATCTCCCCAAGTGTTGGTTTATGTTCCGCCAGCGCTAAATATTTATCTTCTGCCATTTTATAAACCTCCTGCTAAAATTAAGCTCGGGAAACGTAAGTCCCATCAGTTGTGTTAATAATCAACACATCATCTTCATTAACAAAAAACGGAACTTGAACCGTTAAACCCGTTTCCAAAGTTGCTGGTTTAGATCCACCAGTAGCCGTATCACCACGGATTCCTGGTTCTGTATCAGTCACCTTTAAATTAACGGTATTTGGCAAATCTACTCCCAAAGTTTCATCACCGAACATAATGACACTAACTTCCATGTTTTCAACTAAATAATTTTTTTCTTCAGAAAGATTTTCTGCAGGAATTTCTAGTTGCTCATAAGTATTATTATCCATAAACACAAAATTGTCACCATCATTATACAGATATTGCATTTTTTTAGTTTCGATGATAGCTTGTTCCATTTTTTCACCAGCACGGAACGTCTTTTCTTGAACCGCATCTGTTCGTAAATTCTTTAACTTTGTTCGAACAAACGCGCTTCCCTTACCAGGTTTTACATGTTGAAATTCCACAATACGCCAAATTCCACCATCAACCTGAATTGTTAAACCATTTTTAAAATCTGAAGTTGAAATCATTTTTTTACCTCCAAAATTCTTTACACCTAACTATAGCAATACCAGTAGCCTAAAAGCAAGCTAAGTTAAACGGGTTACATTTATTTTAAAGCATTTTGACAAAAAAAGAACCAGAACAACTTATGTGTTCTGGCCCCTCACATTAAAACTATTCTGCATCTGCTGCGGGATAAACAGAAACCTGACGTTTGTCACGTCCTTTACGTTCAAAACGGACAACACCATCAGTCAATGCAAATAATGTATCATCATTTCCACGACCGACATTTGTACCAGGATAAATATGAGTTCCACGTTGACGGTAGATAATCATGCCACCCTTAACTGGCTGACCATCGGCACGCTTTGTTCCAAGACGACGGCCTGCTGAATCACGACCATTAGAAGTGGAACCTCCACCTTTATGATGACTGAAGAATTGTAAATTCATTAACATAGCTTTACACCTCCGAATATTAATCTTGAATGTTTATTTTTATAAATTGTGAATAATTCTGAGAAATATCTTGCATTCCAATAACAAAGCTTTTTAAAATTGCCTGCATTTGTAAAAGCCGATCTCGATTTTGAATCACTGGAAAACTAGCAGACAAAAGGCCACCATTTTCCTCATCCATCTTCGTTTCTGGTTTTACGCCAGCAACCTGTTCCACACTATTGATCGTATTGATCGCCAGTACTGAAGCAGCCGCACAAACAATATCTTGTCCATATGGACCGGAATCAGCGTGACCAATCATTTTAAATTGTTCAACACCAGTTTGTGAACTTAGCTTAATTGTCACTTTTATCATCGAAAATCCTCAAAATTAAGCGTTGATTGCGTCGATCGTAACCTTTGTGTATGGTTGACGATGACCTTTTTTGGAATGTTGGTTCTTCTTAGCTTTGTACTTGAAAGTTGTTACTTTCTTGTCTTTGCCTTGTTTTTCAACAGTACCATTAACAGTTGCGCCATCAACAGTTGGTGTACCGATCTTTGTTGATTCACCACCAACGAAAAGAACTTGGTCAAAAGTAACCTTGTCGCCTTCGTTAACGTTTAATTTCTCAACAAAAATGGATTGACCTTCTTCAACCTTAAGTTGTTTACCACCAGTTTCAATAATTGCGTACACAGTGTGCACCTCCTCATTTCTAATACTCGCCAGCTAAAAGTGTCTAAAATAGAACTTAAAAACTCGAGCCGTGCGGTTGTAGCTGTGGAAGCCACAAATACAACGTTACAATAATATCAAAATACCAGGAAAAAGTCAAATCTTAGTTCATTTAACAAAAAAATCACTTACCCCAACAACAGCCGTACTTTTAGTACGAATTAAATTATACATCTTATTGCTGACAAAGCGGGGAGAATACACCCCACCACCTGATAACCACTCTTGCATAATCCCCAGCAATCCGGCAATCACAAAATCAGCCTCCACCTTGATATTTGCCGATTGTAAATTTTCCTTCAATTCCAAGGATTCAAAAAAAGTATCCAAATAATGATGAAAACCAAGTTTTATTTTTTCGGTGAAATTGTTTTCACCCACTAGACCGAATAACACCATGAAAACCTGATAGTTATCTGCCATATATTTAAAACCTTTTCCCAGTGAAAAAGCGTGAACTGTATGCTCTGAAACGACCATCTTTTCGTTTAGAGAACTTTTAGCGTCCACTAAGGCACATTGAAAAAAATCCGTAACAAAATCATTCACTATAGTCTGAATAAAGTCTTGTTTATCATGGTAGTGCAGATAAAAAGTTCCGCGCGTAATCTCTGCTGTTTCTGTAATTTGTTGAATACTCAAGCTTTGCGTACTTTGTTTAGATAACAGCTTGATCAAGGCCCTTTTTAACTGCTGTTTTGTTTTCATAATTCGAGGATCTAATTCACTAGACATGTTCTTTGCTCCTAATTTCAAATCCATTCAGAACTTGATTCTACGGTACTTTTAATAAAAAAACAAAAAATTAGCTTTTTAACTCAAAGTTTCTGTCGAAGCATTAACATGTCATGCAATTGAAGCCCGTTTTCAAAAATGGGGTCCGCATAATTATCGGTAAAGAAATTTGTTTTGACGTCAAAACAACGAAATCCCATCTTTTGGTAAAGGTATAATTGCACAAAACTTGTTGATCCAGTACCAACCAGCATTTCTTGATAGTTCTTTTGTTTAGCATATTTAAGCGCAAATTGAATAAAAAATTGAGTCTTCCCTTGATGTTGAAGTTTTGTAGCAATTGAAATATTTTTCAGCTCGATTTGTGTTTGGTTAATTGGGGTTAATACTAAGACTCCCACCAGTTTTCCCTCTTCTATCATTTGAAACCCAACGCTGTGTTCAAGATAGTGTGCCACTAGTTTTCGATTGGGATCTGCAATTAATAATAATTCATAGTGCTCATTCTTAAAGGTAGTTATCTGCGAAATTTCCAAAATTATTCCTCATTTCCTGTAAATGGCAAATTGGTTGGATGTCCGTGTTTAACAACTTGATACACATTTTAAAGGTGTCTTTATTCACTTACTTTCATCGATGAATCCAATTTGGATCGTCCAGTTTTGTAGTCAAATTTAACCCCAGGTTCGACATTCCAAACAAAAACGTTAAAGTTTAATGATTGGTCAGTTGATAGTGCTTGTAGATGATACCCAAGTGGCATCAGACCACGACCTTTAAAAACTGTGGTAACTTTATATATCACTTTTTTATCCGCTTTTAACGCCTCACGAACTCTTTGTTCAAAGAGTTGCATCGTCCGTTGATTACTAAATTCAGTTTGTGTCGCCAAATTTTTGGGATTGTCTATTGAGCCTAAGGCGTTTTCATCATATTTTCCCTCATCATCAATTTTTCCAGTGACTGAATAGGCTAGCAAATGTCCGCGATTCAAAATTTCAATTTTTCTGTCTCCAAAGGACACTGTTTTTTGATGCCATCCTGTTGGCTGCCATCTCTGGGCACTACGTGTATCTGAACGCACTAAATTTCTGCGTTCAAGATACCCAATTGCTGTAGTCGTACGATTCAGATTATCCAAATTACCATAATCAATCTTGTTTTGTTTCCAGCTAGAAACTGCCAAAGTACTTTTGTTGTGATTGACCTCCAAATATGATGCTGATCCACTTTTAAAAGTTAATTGACTTAAATTCTTATCTGCAACATTTTGTACAGTTGTTTGTTTGGTGGGTAAGCTGGTTTCGTGACTGTTGTATTGGCTAACGTACTGGCCAATTTGTCGTTGATTAACACCAAATAGTGACGCGACAATAACGATAATCGCCACCAACCAATTTATCTTTCGCTTCTTCATCTTTTCTCCCCTATATTTAAACCAAAATTTAATCAAAGCCTTTTTCGTGAAACAAAGATTTGCAAACAGTGATTTTTTGCAAAACAAAAAATCAAGAATGCCATTACGTTGGTATTCTTGATTTTAATAACTGTATCCACGGTTTTCCAATGAACCGGGTGAGGTTCGAACTCACGACCCTCCGCTTAGAAGGCGGATGCTCTATCCAGCTGAGCTACCGGTCCGCGCTTTTGATTATAAGTTAAAAAAAAAAGTTCGTCAATACCGTAACCGTGTTTTACTCTGACCATAAGTAAACTACTAACCTACCATTAATTTGATTAATTCGACGGAAGTATTAAGTAAATGCTTTCATTCTGCATCATTTTTAGGTATCATAGGGATAGCAAGAACGAAGGAAGTTGATGAAATGAAAAAGAAAATTTACTGGTTAATTCCCTTTCTCATCCTAGGATTATTTTTAACCGGATGTAGCCGTAACAAAGTGTATGGCACGGTCGTCATTAGTTCTGAAAAATATAATCAAGTACAGACTGATAAAAAATATGTCAATCAGCTATTGAAATCTCTAGAAAAATTTGATTCTGAAAAACCAGGGACGGCCCAAAATATTTATTCAGCTGTCAACAAATTGAATAAAGAAGCCAGCAAGAATATGACTAAACAAGATAAGAAAAAATTACGCGAACTCCTGATTACTAATGATAAGAGCATTAAAAATATCATTAAGAATGCTTACCAAAATCATTATGGATTTGATGATGATCTTTCTGGATCAATTAGTACCGAATTTTATAAAGTCATTCATTTGATCATAAATCCAATCACTAAACAATCTGCAAATCGAAAAAAAGTTTATAACCAATTCATCAAAGATACTAAGGCTCAACAAAAATTGAATAATGTGGGCACCACACAATAGGTTGTCCATAATTTAAAGAAGCTGAAAAATAATTTTTCAGCTTCTTTTGAGTTCTAACGACAAATATTGCTCTTATTTTCAAACATATTATGGTTGTAAAACCCGTGAGCATATCATTTGAAACATTACTGTAACATTGTCATAATGAGAATGTAAAATTCGAATGGAGGCGTTTCTATGGGACCATTGATGATCATTCTTATTATTTTTATTTTTGCGGTTATTGTTCAAGTGATAAACGATTGGGATTCTTTGTTTCCACAATCTCAGCCACGCTCAAAACATAAAACCATTAAGAACAATTAATTAAGCGATTGTATTGTAGAAATATAATGAAGTACACAGACAAAAAGAGACCTCATGGGGTCTCTTTTTTGTTTGATTCATTAGCAATTATTTTCTTGTCGTTGATAATTGATTTTATTCTTCTGATCAAAAGCCCTTTCAATTTCGTCAGCAGAAAAACCAAAACCCGCCATGCCCATTTTTAAATACAAATGCCAAGCATGCCGAAAGTTATCCGGTCGGTTGCTTACAAAACTACTGAACAACATAGATTTAATTGCCAAATAGGTATCCGTTAAATCTAATTTTACCGAACTAGTTTCTAGTTTTTGGAATTGTTCTGGGCTCAGATCAACATTTTCAACCCATTGCTTTTGACTGGCAAACAGTAAAAAGAAATCAATCGCATCCACATACTCAACTAACAACGTTTCACGAATTGTTTTTCCTTCGTCATGTTTGCCTTTGTGCGCTTTCCAAACTTTAAACCATTCAGAAGTATTGGCAACTTCCGAAAGTTCAACATCTAAAGAAAGTAAAGTATTTTTAATTCGTGCAGGCCAACTAAGTGTCAGTCCCTTTTCCTCGGCAATGCTTCTGTCTAATTGAATAGAAGATTGCATCATTTTAGGAATATCCAACAATTTTTCCACCTACTCTTAAGACATTTTTGAACCGATTTGTAATTCATCAAGATTGTCCAAGAACCACTTCTTCAAAAATGCAAATTGATTAAATATTTCAAAAAGAGAATACTTCTCGGCAGGATCCTGAACTGTAATCACCCAATGACCACTACCATCAGCAGCTACTTCTTTATACAGACTAAAGATAATTTGATTGCCCAGGTCCAAGAAAGCCCCTTGAACAGCATCCATATTTTGCAACATTAAATTGTTATCTGCTGTAGCCACAAATAATTTATCCATAATCTGTTCAGATAAATCAGTTTTAGCAAGCACATACTTTTTATCATTAGAAGCATCTAACATATTGAAATCAACATTAAACCCAAAATCAGCCACCAGATATTTTCCAAATTGAATGAACAAATCAACCGCATTCGTTACGGCCTCGTTATCTGATTTGCCACTCCACTCTGTGATAAAGAGTTTTGTAATGGTGTCCGAATTAAAGTACATCGTTTTTTCTCTTAAGTTCAAAGAAAAAATAACTTGGTGACTATTTTGTTCCACATAAAACGCACCATCCTGATTTGGTCGTTTCTCAAAATGGAACTCTTCCGAATCATCAATACTTGGAAAAGTCTGAAAAAGAGTATCAGCCTTAAGATTATCCTCACGAGAATTTAGGACGGCATCTTTATCATCATGCAATTCTAACAACCGACTCATAAAAATGAGGTAATAATCATTCGCATCATATTTGTGAGGATAAACAACATAGTCAGTATCCATCTGAAAGTCAAATAAAGCCGTGGAAGCGGCCAAAAGCTCATTGGCATCCTTGGTATTAGTCAACTGATCAAATAACTTGGTAAACTCAATTCCATGTTGCAAACCAGCTTTTAGAGAATCACTATATGCAACTAATCGACCATTTGTCGTCAAGCTTGAAGGATTCAAAGATTCATTACTCATCAGCACGCACCTTTTCCTTTCCAATCAAGCTTGTTAAATAATCAGAATATAGTTTTTTTGAATGGTTAGTAAACGACTCAAAACTTCCAAAGGCCTGTTTGATTGCTTGTTTTTCGTAACTTAAGATTGTGTCTTCTTTTGAAAGAGCCAAAATTCGATCTTCATTACTCTTCATTGTATTTCGAGCATCGGCAGCCTTTTGATCCTCTTCAGTTAACTTAGTTAATTCATCTTTAAGCGCCTGGCGTTCTTCTTTGACCTTGCCGCTTTCCCAAAATGAACTGTTAGAACTCGTGTCCGCCAATTGATCACGTAACTGTGCCTTACGTGAATCACGTTGATCCTGATTGCTAAGTAACGTTTCTAATTGCTTGTTTTCTTCTGAAATTTTAGCAATGTTTTCTGTATTCAAATGTTTGTTGTTGGCATCCAACTGGAAAGTTCCAGATAACTTTTGATACTCGTCCTTATCAAATTGAAATTCAAGATTTAAAACATCTAAATACCCAAATTCACGACGATCCCACCAATTACCGAAAAGAATTTTGAATTCTCCTTCAGCAATTTCTCGGTAGTAAAAGAATGGATAAATTTCAGCTAAGTAGTCAATTAATTGATAGCTCAAATAATGAGCAATTTGACTTCGTACATCATCCACCAAACTGAAATAACCACTTTTTGCCGCTTCATTGGTACTTGAAATTTCAGTATGATAACGTTCTGGATCTAGTAATTCATATGTTAACCGATCATCTTGTTGATCAACTGCGTCTTGTAACGCATTCAAATAAGCGATTTTACCTGAAAGACTCTGTTTTAACTTTGCGTTTGGCTGTTCTTGAGATTCAATCGTGTTTTCTTCATCACTCATGTGTATCGCTCCTAATTTTGTAAGTATCCCCTACATTATTGATTACCTCTAATGTAACAAATAACTGAGGAATCAACAAAGGATTTTTCTTATTCCTTACTAAATTTTAACAGATAAATCTGATCATGACTAAAAAAGGTTTAAAACTCATGATAAATTTTTAAAAAGTTTAAAAAAATGATCAATTGCCAGACAATTAAGTCTTGGCAATTGATCATTATATATTCTCTAATCAGATTAGTACTGTTCCAAATATTGATCTCGTTCCCATTGTGTAACTTCTTGTCGATAAGAGGCCCATTCTAATCGCTTAGCTTCCAAAAAGCTCTGATAAATATGTGTTCCTAAAGCCTTTTCCATCACATCATCAGCCTCGAAAGCCTTTAAAGCATTATGCAATGTAGATGGTAAGTCATCAATATGATTTGCTTTTCGCTCAGCCTCATCCATCCGATAAATATTACGATCAATTGACTTAGGTGGTTCAATCTTGTTACGGATTCCATCCAAACCAGCTTCTAGAACAGTTGCAATTGCCAGATAAGGATTAGCACTAGGATCAACACTCCTTAATTCGAGGCGAGTGGACAACCCACGACTGCTTGGGACTCGAATTAATGGCGAACGGTTACTACCTGACCAAGCCACGTATACTGGGGCTTCAAATCCAGGTACCAAACGTTTATAGGAGTTCACAATTGGATCACAAACAGCGGTAAAGCTCCGAGCATGTTTTAATAATCCTCCTAAGAACCAATAAGCTTCCTGAGATAACTGCAAGTCATTCTTTTCATCATAAAAAGCATTGCCCTTATTATGGAAAAGAGACATGTTTAAATGCATCCCTGAGCCATTAATACCATCCAGTGGCTTTGGCATGAAGGTGGCATGCAAATTATATTTACGAGCTACCGTCTTCACAACCAGTTTAAACGTTTGAATATTATCTGCAGCTGCTAAAGCATCTGCATACTTAAAATCAATTTCATGTTGACCAGGCGCAACTTCATGATGAGAAGCTTCCACGTCGAAGCCCATGTTTTCAAGTTCTAGAACGATATCACGACGACAATTTTCACCAAGATCCATTGGCGCCAAATCAAAGTAACTACCTTTATCGTTTAAATTAGTAGTTGGTTTCCCGGTTTCTGGATCTAACTTAAACAAGAAGAATTCAGGCTCTGGCCCAATATTAAAATCCGTGTATCCCGCTTCACGCATTTCTTTTAAAACACGAATTAGGTTATTCCGAGGATCACCTTCGAAGGGTTCACCATCTGGCGTATAAACTTCACAAATGACACGAGCAATTTTTCCATGTTCATTTCCCCACGGAAAAACCATCCAAGTTGAAAGATCAGGATAAAGATACATATCACTTTCTTCAATGCGCACAAAGCCATCGATTGAAGAACCATCAAACATTAATTTGTTATCAAGCAATTTATCTAGCTGACTAACTGGCACCTCAACGTTTTTAATAATCCCAAATAAATCGGTAAACATCAATCTTAAAAATCGAACATTTTCCTCTTTTGCCATCTTGCGGATTTCATCTTTGGTATATTGTTGCTTTGCCATGTATATCGCTCCTATTCTTATTTTTTGGAAAGGTCATCAGATGGAAAACTTGGTTCACTTCCATGATTTAATCCTGCAATTGATAAAAATTCATGTTGTAATACTTGACGAACATCTTCATCAGTTACTGGTTTTTCTAATGCTTTATGCTCTTTTTGTTGATGTTTGGCTTGTTTTTCATAAACACGCTTAATTTCAGTCATATTAAAGCCTTCGTCAAGATAGCCTTTAATATCAAGTAAGCGATCTACATCAATTAATGAAAACTGACGGCGATTACCTTCATTACGCGCAGGTTTTATTAATCCCTGTGTTTCATAATAACGAATCTGCCGTGCACTCAAAGTTGTCAACTTCATGACTGTTCCGATCGGTAAAACTGCTCGTGATCGTTGGAGTTGTTTTTCCATCATGACACCCCTCCTTTCAAAAACAAGTTCATTCTATCAATGCAGCCAATTAAAGTCAACGTCTCATGTCACAAGATATGACATGAGACGCTTGTTTAAAAGAATAAAGTTGAAACAGCTTCTGTAATTGCAATTTTCACATGCGCATAAGTCAAACCGCCCTGGATGTACAAAGTGTATGGTGGACGAATTGGACCATCTGCAGAAAACTCAACACTAGCACCCTGAACAAACGTACCGGCAGCCATAATAATCTTGTCATCATAACCTCCCATTTCACTTGGAACTGGATCCACATATGAATTAATTGGTGAATAATGTTGGACTGTTTCGGCAAACTTGACCATTGAATCCGGTTTGCCAAAATTAACGGTTTGAATTAAATCTGTGCGTGGTGCATTCCATTTAGGACTGACATTTAGCCCACATTTTTCAAGAATAGCACTTTCAAATATGGCACCCTTAATTGCCTCTCCCGTTACATTTGGTGCCTGAAAGAATCCTTGAAACATACTCTCTAATGTATTTAAGGTAGCACCCTCATCTTTCCCTGATCCAGGAGTTGTTAAACGATTCCCGATTTGTTCAATCAAATCTTTTTTACCAACAATGTAGCCACCAGTCTTGGCCAGACCACCGCCTGCATTCTTAATAAGAGACCCGGCCATCACATCGGCACCAAATTCAGTAGGTTCACTAATTTCAGAAAATTCGCCATAACAATTATCAATAAAAATTTTAACGTCTGGTTTGAGCGATTTAATGAATCGAATCATGTCTGCAATCTGAGCGACCGTAAAGCTTTCCCGAGTCGCATAACCTCTTGAACGTTGAATGGCTACAACCTTAACATCGCTGGATAATTTCTTTTGAACATTAGTTTCAGAAAAATGCCCCTCCGCATCAAGATCGGCATAATCAAACTTAATATTAAAGTCTTTAAGAGATCCGGAATTTTTCTTACCCGTTAGACCAATAACTTCTTGAACCGTATCATAGGGCATGCCAGTTACATATAATAGCTTATCTCCAGGTCGAAGCATCCCCCACAATGCTGTACTGATCGCATGCGTTCCAGAAATAATTTGTGGTCGGACCATTGCATCTTCTGTTTTGAACACGTCCGCATAAACCGCATCTAAAGCATCCCGTCCGCTATCATCATAGCCATATCCCGTTGAACCATTTAGTTCTTCTTCAGAAATCTTTTCTTTTCGAAAAGCATCCAAAACTTTTTTCTGATTAAAAAGTACTTGTTCATCAATTTCCGCCAATTTAGGTGCAATCTGTTGATCAACCTCTTGCACTAACTCAACTAATTTACCGTCTAAACCATCTGTCCATTTCATCGTTCATTTCTCCTAACCCATTTTTGAATCTTTAAAATAATTTGCTGTTCTTCAGCCGGTTGCCGAATGATATCAAACCAATTTACATCCATTTTATTTCGAAACCATGTTAATTGCCGCTTGGCATAATGGCGAGAATTTTGTTTAACTTTTTCAATCACAAGTTCTTTAGAAAGGTGATTTTCAAAATAAGGATACCATTCTCGATACCCGATTCCTTTCCCACCCGGCAGATCCTGTCCACCTTGCCCGTACAACCACTTTGCTTCATCTTCCAAGCCATCAGCTACCATTAAATCTACACGCTGATTAATCCGCTTATACAGCAACTTCCGATCTGTATTGAGACCAATCAATAATGCATCATAAATTGTTTTACTATCGTCATTTTGTTCCGAAAATAAGTGACCAGTTTTATCAAAAACTTCGAGTGCCCGAACCACTCTTACTTCGTTAGTGACGGGAATTTTTTCCGCAGCCTTGGGGTCAATGGCATTTAATTTTCTCCATAACTCCTTTTGAGAATGGCTCTTCGCATACTCATGCCACTTATTTCGTGTCTTCTCACTCGAGTCATAGGTATCATTTCCCAAGGAGAGATCT
Organism: Pediococcus parvulus; assembly: GCF_007990205.1. GTDB lineage: Bacteria > Bacillota > Bacilli > Lactobacillales > Lactobacillaceae > Pediococcus > Pediococcus parvulus. The sequence continues at coordinate 148,347 of NZ_BJWE01000001.1, forward strand.
TCTAACAGAGCTTGCAAATAAAAGCCAGTTCCACCAACTATAATTGGTAAATGTCCTCTAGAAGTGATTTGTTTAATCTGTTCAGCTGCTTGCTTTTTGAAATCTGAAACTGAAAAGCGCTGATCAATTTTACAAATATCAATTAAATGATGGGCAACCCCCTGTTGATCCTGCTTGGAAATTTTAGCCGTCCCAATATTTAGCTCCTGATAAACTTGCATGGAATCACCGGAAATAATTTCACCATCAAATTTTTTAGCTAGTGTTAAAGATAAACTTGTTTTGCCAACCGCAGTAGGCCCAACAATCGCTAATACTTTATTCATGTTATTTAACCACCTTGAATTGCTTGACGAATGATTCCTGCGCGACCTGGATAATCAGTGATAATCCCATCAAAATGTCGCTTGAAACAGTAGCGCATATCCTCTGAGCTATTCACCGTCCACGGTCGCAACTGGACATGTGGCAAGAAGAATCGATGCGCACGAACCCAACGAATATCCGGGTGCCAGTCTTTGACAATCCGGCTTCGGTAAAACTTCCGAGCAAACTTAGTCTGTACCTTAAACAAACTTGCGTACTCGATAGACGGATTTAGCGCATGCATTTTCACAAGTGATTGTGGATGAAAACTAGAATACACAATTTGAAAGGGAACTTTTTGTTGATTCATGTACGCCGAGACTTTCTCCTCAATTCCAGGATATTGAATTTTATCGGTCTTAAGTTCTAAATTAAAAAGACCCGTAAATCTTTTTTTAATTAATAATTGGACAACTTCATTTAAGGTTGGAATCCGCGTACCCAAGTATTCATAACCAAAATAACTTCCCGCATCTAGTTGCTTTAATTCCATAAGTGTTTTATCGTAAATTCTTCCCGTTCCACTTGTTGTCCGATCCACTGTTTCATCATGCATGATAATCAAATGACCATCCTTTGACATGTGGACGTCCGTTTCAATCCCGTCCGCTCCCTCTTCAATGGCTTTTTCAAATGCTGGCAACGTATTTTCAGGACGAATTCCTTTACTTCCACGATGAGCAATTATTTTTGTTAACATAAAATCATTCCCGTTCACTTAATTTACTGGATATTTTAATCAAAAGCAGTCATAATAAAGGTAACCAAAGATAGAAAGGGGTTTCAAACATGAAAAATTTTACTAAAGGCTTTATCGTTGGTGGCTTTTCCGTTATCGGTGCTGCCGCCGCCGCTCTCTATACCTTCCACAAAGTTATCGTTCAACCAATTGAGGATCAGGAAAATCGTGCAACCGAAAATCGTAAGCGTGCCATGCGAAAACAACGTTCAGCACATAACGGTTAACTTCCCTTAAGGTTAAAAGACTGAAGATTCAGTCTTTTTTTGTTGGCTTGACATTAACATACTTAGGATTTCTTTCTAATAAAAAAAGAGATAAAGATTATTAAAGGATGACAATACACACATTCACCTCAATGACTCTTTACCTCAGATTTAATTAATCTTTCTTTTTGGTTTTGCCATTCCAGCGTTGGAAACCATACCGAAGGATAAAAAGCTGTTTATAGCTTTTCTTTGCTAAAAATATTGCAGCTCTCGAACTCAAACTACGGCCCTGATCATAAATGTAAACTGGTAAATCAGGTCGAACTTCTTGAAAACGACTTTTTAATGTTGAATATGGGATGTTACGAGCACCCAATATATGACCGGCATCAAAATCCTTTTTCTCACGTAAATCAATAACTTGTCCTTTGTGCATGCCTTCTTGAAAATCTTCCTCGTCCAATACTTTTGCAACTCGGCCACGTTTCCAGACTACATACCCTTGATAAACAAAATAAGCCACAATCAAAATAATCAAAATCGTATTAATTATAAAACTTGCTTTTGAACTTGCACCAAAAACCACTGTACATTCCTCCTATGTCAACCAATTTCATTTTACACATAAATTAGCACTTTGCCTAGTCTAGAAAAAATAAAAAAGCCGTTTGGGAAAATCCCAATACCGGCTTAATTCAAACATTCTTAGTTAAAGCTTAATGCCAATGAAGCCGCACCGATAACGCCGGCATCATTGCCTAAACGAGCTAATTTCAAGCTTGTTGAGTTACGAACTGTAGTAAATGCAAATTCTTGGAAATAATGATCGACTTGTTTTAACAAGTAATCTCCTGCAGCAGAAACGCCACCACCAATAACAATGCTCTCAGGATTCAAAGTATTAGCAAGGTTGCCTAAAGCCAATCCCAAGTAGTAACAAACCTTGTCGACTACTCGAACAGCCAAAGTATCGCCACTTTTAGCTAGATCAAATACTAACTTAGATGTAATATCTTGGCCATCATCAGTTTGGCGTTTTAACTCTGAATCACCAGAGAATTCTTCCGCCATATCACGAGCTACATGGACCACACCTGTGGCGGATGCATATTGTTCCAAACATCCTCGTTTGCCACAAGTACACAAGTACCCATTAGGTTCAACAGTCACATGACCAATTTCGCCAGCTGCTCCAGCAATCCCGTGGAGTAACTGACCATCGGCAATTAAGCCACCGCCAATTCCAGTTCCTAAAGTTACAAAGGAAACATTAGTACCGTTCTCACCAGCACCCTTCCAGCGTTCACCAAGGCCAGCAACATTGGCATCATTGTCCATTGTAAATTTAATGCCCGTACCAGCTTCAATATCGGCTTTTACATGTTGAGTTGTTTTCCAGTTTAGGTTATAAGCTCCAACAACTGTTCCATTTTCACGGTCAACTGTTCCTGGTGTTCCCATACCGATTCCAATAAATTGATCTTTATTCATATTGTAAAGATCAATATGGTGATTAATTGATTCCACAATATCTGGCACAATATGGCTACCTTCATCTAAAATGTTAGTTTCCACACTCCACTTTTGTTGAACCTCTCCAGCGTCTGTTAAAATAGCAAACTTAATGGTTGTCCCACCAAGGTCAACCCCAATCAACTTGCGATCCATTGTTTGTTTCCTCCAATATTAATATAATTTGTTTGGCTCTTTTGCACGAACCTCTTCTAAATGATGTTCACGTCGCAGAATCATAACCGCTTTAACGTAGGTTTGATTCTCCACCACATCGGCATCGTGTAAATGTTTCAGTTCAATACTCATTAATTCAATGTCCCATATGCGTTTACCCACATAGACATAAATTCCAAACTTTTTGAGTAACTGTTGCACATCATAAAGTGTTTTCATAGACATCATCCCAATTAATTATACAGATAAAATTAGATTTGTAAACGTTATTTTAAGAAGACTACTGGTAAATTAGCTTTCCAAAAGTAACCGCAAACAAAACAACTAGTGCAACTGTTGCCACAATTCGTTTTGGAATCTCAACCTTACCAATTTTAGGAACCCCCACAAGATAACCACTCAAGAATCCAGCTAATATACCGCCAATATGAGCATAGATATCAATTCCAGACTCCAACAAGCTCGAAGCCAGAGCCAAAACAACGAATAAGCCAAGCTGACGGGCCATAACATGGATGTATGGATTAGCATGGAAAGACTCTCCCAACATTAGCCAAACGCCAAATAGACCAAAAATTGCCCCACTTGCGCCGGCCGACAATGAAAGTGGATTTCCAAAAACCAAACTTACCAAATTACCAAATATTCCAGCAATAAAATAGATCAGTAAGAATTTAAAATGACCAAACAAATTTTCAATTTGCATACCAACAAAATATAAAGTCACCATATTCATAACAATATGAGTGAGACCAATATGAATAAACATTCCGGCGATTAGCCGCCACCACTCACCATTTTCCACAATTAAAGGTTTAAAAACAGCACCGTATTGGAGTAACGTTTGGGTGTTTTCGGAACCACCATTGATCGTCATTAACCCAAATACAATAAAATTGATTATAACTAAACCAATTGTCATATATGGCTGTCGGTCCCACCTTTTTAAGGTTTGTTGCATTAGTTTACCTCACTTTTAATCAAGGTTTGAATAGGAATATCATGTGATTCGACTGGCCATCCTGGTTGCTCAAAATGTTGGACACTCAGCACTAAACTGATTGTTTTACCAGAATAGTCGTCCAAAAAACGGTCGTAATAGCCACCACCGAAACCCAGACGAAAGTTTCCTGCGTCCGCAAATCCTAACCCAGGAACGAGAATTAAGTCAATGCTGTCCTTTGAAACAGTAATCCCATTTTCGGGTTCTAAAACATCGAATTTACTCTTAACCAATTGTGTTTGGAAATCCAGAATTTGAAATTCCATTTGCCAATTTGGCAACGTTTTCGGAATCACAATGGTTTTGCTTTCCAAAGTTGCCTGCTTAATAACTGGTGTTGTATCCACTTCGATACCCCCACTCATGGTTGTAGCAATCACAGAAGAATTCTCCCATTCTGAACTGCTGAAAAGTTGGTTATATAACCTAGCGGATTCCTGCTTTTTTTTTGCTTTATCCAGACTTTGCAGTCGACCCAATTGAACTGTACGTTGCTTCTTTTTTTCTGGTTGCATCGGCATTCCTCAATTCACGTTTTTTAAAACTAATAAAAAAGATCGGAACAAAATTCGATCATTTTGTCCAATCTTATTTGGTTTCGCGGTGTAATGTAACCTTTCTTTCACGTGGGCAATACTTATTTAACTCCAAACGATCCGGATTGTTACGCTTATTCTTGCTTGATAGATATTGTCTGTTATGACATTCTGTACATTCTAATGTAATGTGTACGCGCATGGCTCCAACCTCCCAACTATAAATTCTGATGGGCGTTGCGCCCTCAACTTAAGATATGATACCACAATAATACTTAATGACGCAAGCATGTTTCAAAGATTG
>NZ_BJWE01000002.1 GCF_007990205.1 Pediococcus parvulus
TCCCCTTCAGGATTAACTGTTTATTGACAGATTGACTGAAAAAAACATAAAATGCCAACTGTAATTCGTTTACTAGTTGGCATTTTACGTGTAGGAGTATTTTAGCAACAATGTGTGGATTTAAGAACAAACGGGAAGTAGCTCAGCTTGGTAGAGCACCTGGTTTGGGACCAGGGGGTCGCAGGTTCGAATCCTGTCTTCCCGATTACGCACTTAGACGGTGGAAAAGTGCATTTACGGAGAATTACCCACTTAAAGTTATTTACCAATAACGGGAAGTAGCTCAGCTTGGTAGAGCACCACGTTCGGGACGTGGGGGTCGCAGGTTCAAATCCTGTTTTCCCGATTTATGAAGAGAAGCATCAAATCAGCCGATTTGATGCTTCTCTTTTTATAAAATGCTACATTACAATAGTACAAAGTTTAATCAAAAAATTAAAAGGTCCATTTCAAAAATGATTGAATATCTCTAAATTGTTCACCTGATGACCACTATTTTTAAGTTTTAATCATCAAGTGTCGGCCTCAGTACAAAAAACTTTGCTTTTTATGAAGAGTTTCGTATAATGAAAGTCAACATTAGTCAAAGATGCAAGAAGGGGTGTGCAAAATGCAAGGTCAGAATATTTCCGATATCATTGAAAAATATTTAAAACAGATTTTAGCGGACTCGGAAGAAATTGAGATTCGACGCTCGGAAATTGCTGATTTGTTTGATGTTGTGCCGTCTCAAATAAATTACGTTATTAAAACCCGCTTCACCATTCAAAATGGCTATGTCGTGGAAAGTAAACGGGGTGGCGGTGGCTATATTCGCATTGAAAAAGTCAAATTACTTGATGATTTGGATGTTTTGGATACACTTATTCAAGTGATTGGTGAATCCATCAATCAACGTGATGCCCTTTCCATTGTCAAAAGTTTGTATGAAGACGACGTCATTAACAAACGAGAAGGAAACCTGATTTTAGCAGCAATTGATAAGAAGACACTAGCGATTAACGATCGGGATATGGAAGATCAGTTGCGAGCAAGAATTTTAATCGGCATTTTAAATCACTTAAGGTATGAGAGTTAAAAGAAAGTAGGGTGTTAGCATGGATAACTTATTTACACCAAGTGCCAAAAACGTGCTGGCTATTTCACAAGAACAAGCTAAACGTTTTAAGCACCAAGCAGTTGGAACAGAACATTTACTGTTGGCCCTAGCAATCGAAAAGAATGGTATTGCCTATAAAGTTTTTCAACAATTTTCAGTAACTGAAACTGATATTGTAGAAGAAATTGAACGTTTTACTGGTTATGGCACTTTGAAAAATGTGGGTGCAAACGATTATTTGCCATATTCACCAAAAGCCAAAGAAGTTTTAGCGGCTGCTGGGGATGAAGCCAAGCGGTTAGGTGCAGCAAAAATAGGAACGGAACATTTGTTGCTTGCTTTATTAAGTGACGAAAATATTCTGTCTTCACGAATTTTAATTAGTTTGGACATGGATCTTAGCCAAACTCGCAAAGTTATTTTACGTAAGTTAGGCGTTAGTGCTTCGGCACAGCTACGGCAAAACCAAGCGCAAAATAGTCGAGGAGCTAAGCCAAAAGGCACGCCAACATTGGATTCAGTTGCGCGTGACATGACTCAAATGGCACAAGAGGGTCAAATTGATCCTGTGATTGGCCGCGAAAAAGAAGTTAAACGTGTGATTCAGATTTTGAGTCGCCGAACTAAAAACAATCCGGTTTTAATCGGTGAACCCGGCGTTGGTAAAACAGCAATTGCTGAGGGACTTGCACAACGTATGATCGATGGTAATGTGCCGGATGACTTAGCTAACAAGCGATTGATGATGCTTGACATGGGATCGCTAGTCGCCGGAACCAAGTATCGTGGCGAATTTGAAGACCGTTTGAAAAAAGTTATTGATGAAATTCATGAAGATAAACACATTGTGTTGTTTATTGATGAATTACACACATTAATCGGTGCTGGTGGTGCTGAAGGTGCAATTGATGCTTCGAATATTTTGAAGCCTGCTTTAGCACGCGGTGAACTCCAAACAATTGGGGCCACAACGCTTAATGAATATCAAAAATATATCGAAACTGATGCAGCCTTAGAACGCCGTTTTGCTAAAGTTGAAGTAGATGAACCAACCCCTGAAGAATCTGTCCAGATTCTACGAGGCTTACGCGGTAAATATGAGGAACACCATCATGTTGAAATTACTGATGATGCGATCAAACAAGCGGTCGAACTTTCTGATCGTTATATCAGCGACCGCTTTTTACCAGATAAGGCCATTGATTTAATGGATGAAGCTGCTGCTAAAGTACGAATTGACCAAATGGGCAAAACTGAGAAATCAACTTCTGAAAGTAAATTACAAGAGTTAACGGATGCCAAAGAAGCTGCTATTGAGGACCAGAATTTTGAGGAAGCTCAAAAGGTTCGGGTTAAGGAAGAAAAGCTGCGTGCCAAAATTGAAAAAGCTAAGGCTACTGCTACAGCTGATGATGCAAAGCCAAAATATCAACTTCAAGAAACCGCTGAGGACGTGGCACAAGTGGTCTCTGAGTGGACAGGTGTGCCATTAACCCAGTTGCAAAAGACTGAAAGTGAACGTTTAGTTAATCTTGAATCTATTCTGCATAAACGTGTTATTGGTCAAGAAGAAGCAGTGTCAGCAGTTTCCAGAGCAATTCGACGTGCACGAAGTGGCTTGAAAGATCCAGGTCGTCCAATTGGTTCGTTTATGTTCTTGGGCCCAACTGGAGTCGGGAAAACTGAATTGGCCAAAGCGTTGGCCGAAGCTATGTTTGGTTCTGAAGATAACATGATTCGAATTGATATGTCTGAATACATGGAACGTTATAGTACTAGTCGTTTGATTGGGTCTGCCCCCGGTTATGTTGGGTACGATGAAGGCGGCCAATTAACGGAACGTGTTCGTCAAAAACCTTATTCGGTTGTGTTATTTGATGAAGTTGAAAAGGCCCATCCGGATGTGTTTAACATTTTGTTACAAGTTTTGGACGATGGTTATCTGACTGACTCTAAAGGGCGAAAAGTTGATTTTAGAAACACTATTTTAATCATGACTTCTAACCTAGGTGCAACAGCGCTTAGAGATGAAAAATCAGTTGGTTTTGGTGCTAAGGATGCAAGTCAGGATTATACGGCAATGTCGGCCAAGATTCGCGAAGTGCTCAAACAAAGCTTCCGACCTGAATTCTTAAACCGGATTGACGAAACCATTATCTTCCACTCTTTGACCCGTCCACAACTTCATAAAATTGTGAAATTGATGGCTCGTCAGATTTTGAAACGAGTTGCAGATCAGGGTATGACAGTCAAAATTACACCAGCGGCGATTGATGCGGTGGCGGAAGCTGGTTTCGATCCTGAATATGGGGCACGACCAATTCGCCGTGCGTTCCAAACCAAAGTTGAAGATAAACTAAGTGAATTAATGTTGTCAGGACAGGCTAAAATTGGTGATAATATCACTGTTGGTGCTCGTCATGGTAAGATTCAGGTGGCCGTTAAAAATCCAAAGCCGGATTCAAAACAGCCAACAGCTTAAAGTAAATAAATTTACAGTTTTAATGTTTGACAGATGATAACAAATTGAGTATTATTAACTTTGTTTGTAACTGTGAATGAAATGGAGCGTTGCGATCTATTGTCCGTGGCGCTTTTCATAAAAAAGCAAAAATAGCTATCAATTTTAAGAGCTATTTTTGGTTTTTTTTTGCCAAAAAACAGTGCAATTTGTGAAATGTAATCAAATTGTAATGTAGAAGGCCGTTTGCGGAATATTTTAGAGAGGTGAATAACTTGGCAGGACATTTGGTAAAGTACGGTAAGCACCGAACCCGTAGAAGTTACGCGCGGATTAAAGAAGTGCTGGAACTTCCTAACTTGATTGAGATTCAAAGTAATTCATACCAGTGGTTCCTTGATGAAGGATTGAAAGACATGTTCGATGACATTATGCCAATCGACGATTTTGCTGGAAATCTTTCACTGGAATACGTGGATTATCAATTATTAGAGCCAAAGTATACAGTGGATGAGGCGCGTGAGCATGAAGCAAATTACTCAGCACCTTTACATGTCACTTTGCGTTTAACAAATCACGAAACTGGCGAAATTAAATCTCAGGATGTTTTCTTTGGTGATTTTCCATTAATGACAGAACAAGGTACGTTCATTATTAATGGTGCAGAACGGGTTATCGTTTCTCAGTTAGTTCGTTCACCTGGTGTTTATTACACTAAGGAAGCTGACAAAAACGGCCGTGATATTTGGGGCACAACAGTTATTCCTAATCGGGGAGCTTGGTTGGAATATGAAACAGATGCAAAGAACATTGCATATGTGCGTATTGACCGGACTCGTAAAATTCCGATGACTGAATTAGTTCGAGCTCTTGGGTTCGGATCTGATGAAGAAATCGTTGATATGTTGGGTCAAACTGATAGTTTAGATAATACTTTGGACAAAGATGTTCATAAAAATTCTGAGGATTCTCGTGTTGAAGAGTCCTTGAAAGATATTTACGAACGACTTCGCCCAGGTGAACCTAAAACTGCGGATAGTTCACGTAGTCTTTTAACTGCGCGTTTCTTTGATCCAAAGCGTTATGATATGGCTCCTGTTGGCCGTTATAAGGTTAACAAGAAGTTAAGTTTGAAAACTCGTTTAGTTGGTCAGACCCTGGCTGAAACTTTAGCTGATCCAGATACTGGTGAAGTTATTGTGCAAAAGGGAACGGTTGTCACTAAAGATGTTATGAAAGACTTGGCACCATATTTAGATAAAAAAGACTTTAAAGCAATCACTTATACACCATCTGATGAATCGGTTGTCACAACACCAATGACCGTTCAATCAATTAAGATTGTGAACCCTAACGATCCGGAACGTGAATTAACGATGATTGGCAATGACAACATCGATCTTAAATTGAAACACATTACGCCAGCTGATATTATCGCTTCAATCAACTATTTCTTCTTATTGCAAGAAGGAATCGGTTCAACTGATGATATTGACCATTTGGGTAATCGTCGAATTCGTTCGGTTGGTGAGTTATTGCAGAACCAATTCCGAATTGGTCTTTCTCGAATGGAACGTGTCGTTCGTGAACGAATGTCCATTCAGGATGCTTCTACGGTGACACCGCAACAATTAATTAATATTCGTCCTGTAGTGGCCTCAATCAAAGAGTTCTTTGGTTCTTCACAGTTGTCACAGTTCATGGATCAAACTAACCCGTTGGGTGAATTAACGCATAAGCGTCGTTTATCAGCCCTTGGTCCTGGTGGTTTGACTCGTGATCGTGCCGGATATGAAGTTCGTGATGTGCATTACACCCATTACGGTCGTATGTGTCCTATTGAAACTCCTGAAGGTCCTAACATTGGTTTGATTAACAGTTTGGCTAGTTATGCCAAGATTAATAAGTATGGTTTTATTGAAACACCATACCGTCGTGTATCTTGGACAACTCATAAAGTTACCAACAAGATTGATTATTTAACTGCCGATGAAGAAGATCAATTTGTTATTGCTCAGGCTAACTCACCATTAAATGATGATGGTTCATTCGTTGATGATGAAGTTATGGCTCGTCATGAAAGTGACAATATTGAAATTAGCATTAACAATGTCGATTACATGGATGTTTCACCAAAACAAGTAGTTGCGGTTGCTACGGCATGTATTCCTTTCTTGGAAAATGATGATTCCAACCGTGCCTTAATGGGAGCTAACATGCAGCGTCAGGCTGTTCCTTTGCTTGATCCTCATGCCCCATTGGTCGGAACTGGTATTGAATATAAAGCTGCTCATGATTCTGGAGTTGCGTTGATCTGTAAACATGACGGAACTGTTGAATACGTTGATGCCCGTCAAATTCGGGTGCGCCGTGATGATGGTGCTTTAGATACCTATAAATTAATGAAATTCCGTCGTTCTAATGGCGGTAAGAACTACAACCAACGTCCAATCGTGAAAGTTAATGATCATGTGGATAATGATGAAGTTTTAGCTGATGGTCCTTCTATGGAAGGTGGAGAATTAGCACTTGGTCAAAACCCACTAGTTGCCTTCATGACATGGCAAGGTTATAACTTCGAAGATGCCATTGCTATTAATGAACGATTAGTTCGTGATGACGTTTATACTTCTATTCATATTGAAGAGTACGAATCAGAAGCTCGTGATACCAAGCTCGGACCTGAGGAAATGACTCGTGAGATTCCTAACGTCGGTGAAGATGCCCTTAAAGATCTTGATGAAGACGGAATTGTTCGAATCGGTGCTGAAGTTGAAGATGGCGATATCTTAGTTGGTAAGGTTACACCTAAGGGAGTGACTGAGTTATCAGCTGAGGAACGTCTACTTCACGCAATCTTTGGTGAAAAGGCCCGTGAAGTTCGTGATACTTCACTTCGGGTTCCTCATGGTGGCGGCGGTATTATCCAGGATGTAAAGATCTTTACTCGTGAAAATGGGGATGAACTTTCACCTGGTGTTAATATGATGGTTCGGGTTTATATCGCTCAAAAGCGTAAGTTACAAGTTGGCGATAAGATGGCCGGACGTCATGGTAACAAGGGTACTGTTTCTGTAGTTATTCCTGAAGAAGATATGCCATACATGCCAGATGGTACGCCAATTGACATTATGTTAAGTCCAATGGGTGTGCCTTCACGTATGAATATTGGTCAGGTTTTGGAATTGCATTTAGGAATGGTTGCCCGTAACTTGGGAATCCATGTTGCCACACCTGTCTTTGATGGTGCCCGTGATAAAGATATCTGGGATGCGGTTAAGGAAGCAGGGATGCAATCAGATGCCAAGACCGTTTTATATGACGGTCGGACTGGTGAACCATTTGAACAACGGATTGCCGTTGGAGTTATGCATTACATGAAGTTAGCCCACATGGTTGACGATAAGATTCATGCCCGTTCAATCGGACCTTACTCATTAGTTACGCAACAACCATTAGGTGGTAAAGCCCAATTTGGTGGTCAGCGTTTTGGTGAAATGGAAGTTTGGGCCCTTGAAGCTTATGGTGCTGCATATACCTTGCAAGAAATCTTGACTTACAAGTCAGATGATGTTGTCGGTCGTGTTAAAACTTATGAAGCGATTGTCAAAGGCGATCCAATTCCACGTCCAGGTGTACCTGAATCCTTCCGTGTTCTTGTGAAGGAATTACAAGCACTTGGTCTGGATATGAAAGTTCTTGATAATGATAAGAATGAAATTGAGTTGCGTGACATGGATGACGAAGATGATGATGTTGTCAATGTGGATGCACTCAGTAAGTATGCTGAAGAACAGAAAGATAAATCAAAAGCAGATGCTAAAACAGCTGCAACTGCCAAAGATGCTTCTTCTGTAAGTGAAACAAAAGCTGAAACAGAAAATAATAAAAAGTAAGTTTAACTAGTCAATAATCAAATCAAGAAGGAGGTCGATCCTTTGATCGATGTCAATAAGTTTGAAAGCATGCAAATTGGGCTCGCATCCCCTGACAAGATCAGAAGTTGGTCATATGGTGAAGTTAAAAAGCCAGAAACGATTAACTATCGAACATTAAAGCCTGAAAAAGATGGCTTGTTCGATGAACGAATTTTCGGACCAACTAAAGATTACGAATGTGCCTGTGGAAAATACAAGCGAATTCGTTATAAGGGAATTGTCTGTGACCGTTGTGGTGTTGAAGTTACTAAGTCAAAAGTTCGTCGTGAACGGATGGGTCATATTGAATTAGCTGCTCCAGTTACTCACATTTGGTACTTTAAGGGTATCCCAAGTCGAATGGGCTTAGTTTTGGATATGAGTCCTCGTGCTCTTGAAGAAATCATCTATTTCGCTTCATACGTTGTAATTGATCCAGGTAAAACACCACTCGAAAAGAAACAATTATTAACAGAGCGTGAATACCGTGAAAAATTAGAAGAATATGGTAATACCTTCAATGCCAAGATTGGTGGCGAGGCAATTAAAGAATTGCTTCAAGATGTTGATCTTGAAAAAGAAGCTAAAACTTTAAAAGAAGAACTCAAGGATGCTTCTGGACAAAAGCGGACTCGTGCCGTTCGTCGTTTAGACATTATTGAAGCCTTTATTCAATCTGGTAACGAGCCTGACTGGATGATTATGGATGCAATTCCTGTCATTCCACCAGATTTACGGCCAATGGTTCAATTGGATGGTGGTCGTTTTGCCACTTCTGATTTGAATGATTTGTACCGTCGAGTAATCAACCGTAACAACCGTTTGAAACGTTTATTAGACTTGAATGCTCCTGGAATTATCGTTCAAAATGAAAAACGAATGTTACAAGAAGCCGTTGATGCATTGATTGATAATGGTCGTCGTGGCCGTCCAGTTGCTGGACCTGGTAACCGTCCATTGAAGTCACTTTCACATATGTTGAAAGGTAAGCAAGGACGTTTCCGTCAAAACTTACTTGGTAAACGTGTTGATTATTCTGGCCGTTCCGTTATTGATGTTGGGCCATCACTTAAGATGAACCAAATGGGATTACCTGTCCCAATGGCTTTGGAATTATTCAAGCCATTCATCATGAAAGAATTGGTTTCACGTAACTTAGCTTCAAACATTAAGAATGCTAAACGCAAGATTGACCGCAAAGATGATGATGTTTATGATGTTTTGGAAGATGTTATTAAAGAACATCCAGTATTGTTGAACCGTGCACCTACTTTGCATAGACTTGGAATTCAGGCTTTCGAACCTGTTTTGGTAAGTGGTAAAGCAATGCGTTTGCATCCATTAGTTTGTGAAGCTTACAATGCCGATTTTGATGGGGATCAAATGGCGATTCATTTGCCTTTATCAGATGAAGCTCAAGCCGAAGCACGTTTGTTAATGCTTGCTGCTCATCATATTTTGGCTCCTGCTAATGGTAAACCTGTGGTAACACCTTCTCAGGATATGGTTATTGGTAACTATTGGTTGACCATGGAACGTGAAAATAGTGTTGGCGAAGGCATGATCTTTAAAGATCTTGATGAAATTCGTTTAGCTATGCAAAATGGCTACGTTTCTGAACATACACGAATTGGGCTTCAAGTTAGCTCAATGCCAAAGAAACCATTCACTGATGAACAACGCAATCGCATTTTAGTGACAACTGCTGGAAAAGCGATTTTCAATGATATTTTACCAAAGGGCTTAATTTATTTGAACGAACCTACTGATGAAAACTTAGTCAATGGTACGCCGGATAAATATTTCTTGGCACCTGGTGAAGACATTAAGGCCTTTATTAAAGAACAGCCTTTAATCCCACCATTCAAAAAAGGTTTCTTGAGTGATATTATTGCGCAAGTTTACAAGCAATATAAAGTTACCCAAACTTCCTTACTTTTGGACCGTATGAAGGATCTTGGCTATGATATTTCGACTAAGTCTGGATTAACAGTCGGAATTGCGGATATTACTGATTTGAAAGAAAAACCAGAAATTGTAGCAGCTGCCCACAAACAAGTCGCAACCGTTACAAAACAATTCCGTCGTGGTTTAATTACTGATGACGAACGTTATGAACGAGTTGTTGGAATTTGGAACGATGCTAAAGATGATATTCAACAAAAATTGATGGTGAGTTTTGATCCTCAAAATCCAATTTATATGATGAGTGATTCTGGTGCTCGTGGTAACATTTCAAACTTTACTCAGTTAGCTGGTATGCGTGGTTTGATGGCTGCTCCTAATGGTAAAATTATGGAATTGCCTATTCTTTCAAACTTCCGTGAAGGCCTTTCTGTTTTGGAAATGTTTATTTCAACCCATGGTGCTCGTAAAGGTATGACTGATACTGCCTTGAAGACTGCCAACTCAGGTTACTTAACCCGTCGTTTGGTTGATGTTGCCCAGGATGTTATTGTTCGTGAAAAAGACTGTGGAACTGATCGTGGCTTAACGATCTCTGCAATTGTTGAAGGTAATGAAGTGATTGAGTCTCTGTATGATCGTGTCTTAGGTCGTTACACTCAAAAATCAGTTTATAATCCTGAAACAGGCGAGAAGATTATTGGCAAGAACGAAATGATCGATGAACCAAAAGCTCAACAAATCATTGATGCTGGTATTAAGACTGTTACCATTCGTTCGGCATTTACTTGCAACACTCGTCATGGTGTTTGTGAACGGTGTTATGGACGGAACATGGCTACTGGTGACCGGGTTGAAGTTGGTGAAGCAGTTGGTACTGTTGCTGCTCAATCAATCGGTGAACCAGGTACTCAGTTAACTATGCGTAACTTCCATACTGGTGGTGTTGCCGGAAACGAAGATATTACCCAAGGACTTCCTCGTATTCAAGAAATTGTTGAAGCGCGTCATCCTAAAGGTCGTGCTGAAATTACTGAAGTTACTGGTACAGTTGAGTCAGTTGAAGAGAATCCTGCCGAACGTAGCAAAGAAGTTACGATCAAAGGTGAAACTGATACACGGACTTACACTTTACCAATTACAGCACGCATGAAGGTTGCTGAAGGTGACTTTATTCACCGTGGTTCAGCTTTGAATGAAGGTTCAATTGATCCTAAGGAATTGTTGAAGGTTCGTGATGTTCTTTCAACTGAAAACTATCTGTTACGTGAAATTCAACGTGTTTACCGTATGCAAGGTGTAGAAATCTTGGATAAACATATTGAAATCATGGTTCGTCAAATGCTTCGTAAGATTCGTGTTATGGATCCTGGCGATACAGATGTCCTTCCTGGTACTTTGCTTGATATCAACGATTTCAAAGATGCGAACTACAAGACATTGATTGCCGGTGGTATTCCAGCAACTGCTCGTCCTGTTCTTCTCGGAATTACAAAGGCTGCTTTGGAAACAAATAGTTTCTTATCAGCTGCATCATTCCAGGAAACAACACGAGTATTAACTGATGCTGCTATCCGTGGTAAGAATGATCCATTAGTTGGTTTGAAGGAAAATGTTATTATTGGTAAGATTATTCCTGCTGGAACAGGAATGCCTGATTATCGTAAGATCATTCCAAAGACCGTTGGTGGAAAAGTGGCCGAACCTAAGTCACTCAGTGATGTCGAAAAAGAAATGGATATAGAAACAACTAAATAGTGTTTCTAATCTGATAATTAAAAGCAGAACTTGAGCCAAATCAAGTTCTGCTTTTTTGTTGCAATTTTTAGGCTGAAATTAAGAGATAGCCAAAAGTTAAATAAGGAATAAATGGAATTTTACGCGCATGTAAATGCGGAAAACAGAGCGTTAGAATTAAACAAAGGGTAGAGGCAAGACATAGAATTGAAGAGATGACTTGTAAACGGGAAAGAATGATGAAGACAAATACTAGTTCAAAATCTGCTTCACCGAATCCTTTAATAAGGTTTGAAAATTGAAACGACGAAAAAACGCTTAGCATTAAAGCCAGAAATATCATACAGTTTAGTATCGTAAATTGAAAGCTTAATCCTAATATACCTAAAACACCAAGAAAGTAGCCATTCACATATGTTTGTTTAAAATCTATGAGACTTAAATAAATTAATACGGTGACAACGAAAAGTTGAAAGAAAAGTTTTAATGGTTGAAATGTGACCGTGAAAACATGCAAGTAAAGGATGCCCAGAACTAATTCCACACAACATGAAGTGGGTGGAAACCTTTGGTGACAGTAACGACATTGACCATTTAGCCAGCAATAACTAAAAATTGGAATTAAATCAACCGGTTTAAGAATGGTTTGGCAGTTTGAACAATGAGAACGAGGTTTGATGATAGACTGCTTCGTTTCCGCACGGTCGATACAAAGTGTCAAAAAGGAGCCAATGGTAGCTCCCGTGATAAAAAAGTAAATTTGAATAAGCATTTAATTACCTCCGATATTAATAAGTTACGAAAATTTGATTGACTTATTTGACGATAAAATAAGTTTTAATTTTTTAATTTGATTGCATAGGATGTAAAACAGGTGACAAAGCCCGTGAAACAAGGAGAAGACTCGAATTTATTTTGGAAAAAAGTTTGACAAGGCATGCTGATGATGATAATCTAAGAAAGGTGCTTTTTGTGGACAGGTTCTGTATTAGACAGACATGCTGACTGGAAACGGTGGCACAAAGCCATGTTGAGGCGGTTTTTTTTATCAATAAAAAAGACCCACCTGGATGTGTGTACTTAAACAAACAAGATTTTTTATTCGGAAGGGGAAACAATTAATGCCTACAATCAACCAATTGGTTCGTAAGGGTCGTCATTCACACGGTTCTAAATCTAAGGCTCCTGCTTTAAATTATGGCTACAACAGTATGAAGAAAAAAGCTGTTGCTAACCCAGCACCACAAAAACGTGGCGTTGCAACTCGTGTTGGTACTATGACACCTAAGAAACCTAACTCTGCTTTACGTAAATATGCTCGTGTACGTCTTTCTAACTTGATCGAAGTTACAGCATATATCCCAGGAATCGGACATAACTTACAGGAACATAGTGTTGTGCTCATTCGTGGCGGTCGTGTTAAGGATTTACCTGGTGTACGTTATCACATTATCCGTGGTGCACTTGATACAGCCGGTGTTACCGATCGTAAACAAAGCCGTTCTAAATACGGTACAAAGAAACCTAAGAAGTAAGGAGGTTATTTAAATGCCAAGAAAAGGCCCTGCATCAAAACGCGAAGTATTACCTGATCCAATTTACAACTCAAAGTTAGTAACTCGTTTAATTAACCATTTAATGTTAGATGGTAAACGTGGTACAGCTTCAAAGATTCTCTATAATGCATTCGACGTCATCAAATCTGAAACTGGTAACGAACCAACTGAGGTATTTGATGAAGCTATGAAGAACATTATGCCAGTTCTTGAAGTTAAGGCTCGTCGTGTTGGTGGTTCTAACTACCAAGTACCAATCGAAGTACGTCCAGATCGTCGGACAACTTTAGGACTTCGTTGGCTCGTGAACTATTCACGCCTTCGTGGTGAACATACAATGACAGAACGTCTTGCTCGTGAAATTATGGACGCTGCAAATAATACAGGTGCTTCAGTTAAAAAGCGTGAAGATACTCATAGAATGGCTGAAGCCAACCGAGCATTTGCTCATTATCGTTGGTAATTTTCCGCTTGTTGCTTAATCCAACATGTTTGGAAAGAGCAATAACGAATGGCTATTATATGAAGTCCATATAGTAGTCATTTTTTCTAATTTTGACTCTTTAACCATTAATTTGAAGGGAGAAACATTTTTTAATATGGCTAACAAAAGAGAATTTCCACTTGAAAAGACTCGTAATATCGGGATCATGGCTCATATCGATGCCGGTAAAACGACTACTACAGAGCGGATTTTGTACTACACTGGTAAAATTCATAAAATTGGTGAAACTCATGATGGGGCTTCACAAATGGACTGGATGGCCCAAGAACAGGAACGTGGTATTACCATCACTTCAGCTGCTACTACAGCTGCATGGAAAGACCACCGTATCAATATTATCGATACCCCAGGACACGTGGACTTCACTGTTGAAGTTGAGCGTTCCCTCCGTGTGTTAGATGGTGCTGTTGCCGTTCTTGACGCCCAAGCTGGTGTTGAACCTCAAACTGAAACTGTTTGGCGTCAAGCTTCTGATTATAGTGTTCCACGGATTGTTTTTGCAAACAAGATGGATAAAGTCGGTGCTGACTTTGACTTCTCTGTACAAACAATCAAGGACCGTCTTCAGGCTAATGCTTTGCCAATTCAAATGCCAATTGGTGCTGAAGATGATTTTGAAGGGGTTATTGACCTCGTCGAAATGAAAGCTGATCTTTACGATGAAGACCAACTAGGTACTGAATGGGATACAGTTGATGTGCCTGATCAATATAAAGAAGAAGCTGAAAAGCGTCGGACGGAAATGATCGAACAATTAGCTGATATCGATGATGACATCATGGAAAAATACCTTGGTGGCGAAGAAATCAGTAAAGAAGAAATCAAGGCTGCTATCCGTAAGGGTACATTGAATCTTGAATTATTCCCTGTTTTAGCTGGTTCAGCTTTCAAAAACAAGGGTGTTCAGATGATGTTGGATGCTGTTGTAGATTACTTGCCATCTCCTTTGGATGTTAAGCCATACAACGCCATCAATCCTGAAACTGATGAAGCTGTTGAATTAACTGCTGGTGATGACAAACCATTTGCTGCCTTAGCATTTAAGGTTGCAACTGATCCATTCGTTGGTCGTTTGACTTATATTCGTGTTTATACGGGAACTTTGGAATCAGGTTCTTATGTATTGAACTCAACAAAAGACAAACGTGAACGTGTTGGTCGTTTACTTCAGATGCATTCTAATCACCGTCAAGAAATCCCAGAAGTTTTCTCTGGTGATATTGCTGCTGCAATTGGTTTGAAGAACACAACTACTGGTGATTCATTGACTGATCCAGATCATCCACTACATTTGGAATCAATGGAATTCCCTGATCCAGTTATCCAAGTTGCCGTAGAGCCAAAATCTAAGGCTGACCAAGATAAGATGGATATTGCGCTTCAAAAGCTTGCTGAAGAAGATCCAACATTCAAAGCTGAAACAAACCCTGAAACTGGTGAAACTTTGATTGCCGGAATGGGTGAGTTACATTTGGACATTATCATTGACCGTATGAAACGTGAATTTAACGTTGAAGCGACTGTTGGTGCTCCTCAAGTTGCTTACCGTGAAGCATTCACTAAGCCGGCTTCTGCACAAGGTAAGTTTGTTCGTCAGTCTGGTGGTAAAGGACAATATGGTGATGTTTGGATTGAATTCACACCTAATGAAGAGGGTAAAGGATTCGAATTCGAAGATGCTATTGTTGGTGGGGTTGTTCCTCGTGAATTTATCCCAGCTGTAGAACAAGGTTTACGTGAAGCCTTAAATAACGGTGTTCTTGCAGGTTACCCATTGGTTGACTTGAAAGCTAAGTTATATGATGGTAGTTATCATGAAGTCGATTCTAGTGAAGCAGCTTTCAAGGTTGCCGCATCAATCTCACTTCACAATGCTGCTAAAAAGGCTGCTCCTGTAATTTTGGAACCTGTTATGAAGGTTGAAGTTCGTGTACCAGAAGAGTACATGGGTGATATCATGGGTCAGATTACAGCTCGTCGTGGTCGTGTTGAAGGCATGGAAGCTATCTCAGGCGCTGAAGAAATTCATGCCTTTGTACCACTTTCAGAAATGTTTGGTTATGCAACTACCTTACGTTCAGCTTCACAGGGTCGTGGAACATTCACAATGACATTTGATCATTACGAAGCAGTTCCTAAGTCTATTCAAGAAGAAATCATCAAGAAAAATGGCGGTTCTTCAAGTAAAGACTAATTTCTAATTTAGAATAAATTAAAGCTCATTAGCCGCAGTGTAAAAACTGTGATTAATGAGCTTTTTTTGTTCCCAATAGTTATAAAGATTAAATGATCTTGGCGCCCAAAGAATTTTTGAAATGGGTTAGTGCCCAATTATGCCCAACCTGATCAAAACTAGCGACCGCATTTTGTGGAATCGTAAGTTGATAACTAAGATTATAGGCAGAAATGGCCGTATGCAAAACACAAATATCGGTGCAAACACCGGTTAAGGTGAGTGAGTTAATCTTATGTGTGCGTAAAAAGTTATCAAGGTTAGTATTTACGAATGCGCTATATCTGTTCTTATCAAAATAATAAACTTGTTGGCTAGTTGCATGTGATTCATACCAAGGTTGAACTGTATTATAAAGTTGCCGCCCCCAAGTGTTTTTTAAATTGTGTGGTGGAAAAAGTTTCGTTTCAGGATGAAAGGGATCGTTCTTTTCGTGCAGATCCGTAGGAAAAATCACATAATTGCCAGCTTTAATGAATTGATTCGCCAGTTTTAAAATTTCTGGTTCAATTTTTTGGCCTGGTTTGCCTGTAGTGAGCGCACCAGAATCAGCGACAAAATCGTTTGTATAATCTATAATAAGGAGTGCTTCTGGATTTTTCATTGCAAATTCCTCCAATCTTTAGTCCTCATTATGAAACATAAATCGTTTTCAAATGTTACAAATGCATTACATTTTTTCAAACCTAAAATAAATTGGCGGAAAGCCTTGTAAAACGGCTGTTTATCTAGTAGTATGGACAAGTACTTGAAATTTAGCGGGTGTACTATGCCCATTAATCAAGTAAAAACAAGGAGCTTTGATGTGAAAGGTTGCGACACACCCGGCCGCTTTGCCACGACAGTGTGGCGGTAATTTTCACGGAGCAAGTCTCATTTTCAAAATAGACGAAGGAGGTAACACAATGGCAAAACAAAAAATTCGTATCCGGTTAAAGGCATACGAACATCGCATCTTAGATCAATCCGCAGATAAGATTGTCGAAACTGCAAAGAGAACTGGTGCCACAATTTCTGGTCCAATTCCATTACCAACAGAACGCACAATCTATACGGTTTTGAGCTCACCACATAAGTTCAAAAAAGCACGTGAGCAATTCGAAATGCGTACACACAAGCGTTTGATTGATATCGTTAACCCAACACCAAAGACAGTTGACTCATTAATGAAGTTAGATCTGCCAAGTGGCGTTGATATTGAAATCAAGCTTTAATTTCTAGAAACACAAATTTAGTATCACAATAATATTGGAGGTGTACTCATGACCACAAAAGGAATCTTAGGAAAAAAGGTTGGTATGACCCAAGTCTTTACTGATAACGGCGAGTTAGTTCCCGTTACCGTTGTTGATACAACACCAAACGTTGTATTACAAGTTAAAACCGTTGAAAGTGATGGTTATAACGCAGTGCAATTAGGGTTCGATGACAAACGTAAAGTATTGAGCAACAAGCCTGAACAAGGTCATGTAGCAAAAGCAAATACAAATCCTAAGCGCTTCATTCATGAAATCAGAGATGTTGAGCTGGGAGAATTAAAAGTCGGTGACGAATTAAAGGCTGACTTATTCGCAGCAGGCGATATCGTTGATGTCACAGGTACTTCTAAGGGACATGGTTTCCAAGGAAATATCAAGAAGGATGGACAACATCGTGGTCCGATGGCACATGGCTCTCGTTATCATCGTCGTCCAGGTTCATTAGGTGCAATTATTAACCGAGTGTTCCCTGGAAAGAAGTTACCAGGTCGTATGGGTAACAATACACGAACAGTTCAAAACTTAGAGGTCGTAAAGGCTGATACAGAAAACAATGTTTTATTGATCAAGGGCAATGTCCCAGGATCAAAGAACTCATTCTTAGTTGTTAAGAATGCAGTTAAACCACACAAAAAGTAGAAAGGAGGACTAAATCAAATGACAAGCGTATCTTTATATAAACAAGATGGTACGAAGAATGGCGACGTTGAACTTAATGCTGACGTTTTTGGTATCACACCAAACGATAATGTGATTTTTGAAGCTATTGTTATGCAACGCGCATCAATGCGCCAAGGCACACATGCTGTTAAGAATCGAAGTGCAGTTCGTGGTGGTGGTAAGAAACCATGGCGTCAAAAGGGTACTGGTCGTGCACGTCAAGGTTCAATTCGTTCACCACAATGGCGTGGCGGTGGTATTGTGTTTGGCCCCACACCTCGCTCATATGCATACAAATTGCCAAAGAAAATGCGTCGTTTAGCGTTGAAGTCTGTACTTTCACAAAAAGTATTGGATGACAGCTTGGTAGTTGTTGATGGTTACAGCTTTGATCAACCAAAGACTAAAGCATTTGCACAATCACTTGACAGCTTAAAAGTTTCAACGAAAGCATTATTAGTCCTTGAAGAAGATAACGAAGCAACTGCTCGTGCAGCTCGCAACCTTGAAAACGTTAAAATTGTTTCACCAACTGGTGTAAATGTTTTAGATGTTGTCAATAGCGACAAGCTCGTTATTACTCAAAAGGCTCTTTCTCAAGTAGAGGAGGCTCTCGCATAATGGAATCACGTGATGTAATTTTACGTCCGGTTGTCACTGAAGCTTCAATGGCAGAAATGGACAATAAACGTTACACATTCGATGTTGACACTCGTGCAACAAAGACAGAAGTCAAAAAAGCTGTCGAAGATGTCTTTGATGTCAAAGTTGTTAAAGTAAACATTATGAATGTTAAAGGTAAGCTCAAGCGTCAGGGACGTTATTCTGGTTATACCAAAAAACGTCGTAAGGCAATTGTTACATTGTCATCTGACTCTAAAGAAATCAAATTATTCAACGAAGAATAATAAATAAATTATAGGAGGAAAAAACACGTGGGGATTAAGAAGTTTAAACCAACGACAAATGCTCGTCGTGGCATGACACAGCTTGATTATAGCGAAATCACCAAGACGACTCCTGAAAAATCGTTACTCGAATCTCAAAGCCACACAGCCGGCCGTAATAACTCTGGTCGCATGACTGTTCGTCATCGTGGCGGCGGTAACAAGCGTCAATATCGTATTATTGATTTCAAACGAATCAAAGATGATGTTGCAGCTACTGTTAAAGCCATTGAATATGATCCAAACCGTACAGCAAACATTGCTTTACTTGTTTATGCTGACGGAGTTAAATCATACATTATTGCACCAAAAGGACTTAAGGTTGGCGACAAAGTTCAATCTGGTTCAGATGCTGATATTAAAGTTGGTAATGCATTACCATTAGCAGACATTCCTGTTGGTACTATTATCCACAATATCGAATTAAAGCCTGGCAAGGGTGGTCAATTAGCTCGTTCTGCTGGTGCTTCAGCACAATTATTAGGTAAGGAAGGCAAATATGTCTTAGTACGTTTGGCTTCATCTGAAGTTCGTATGATCTTATCTGCTGGTCGTGCCACAATCGGTGCTGTTGGTAATGAAGAACATGAATTAGTTAATGTTGGCAAAGCAGGACGTACTCGTTATGCTGGCCAGCGTCCACACGTTCGTGGTTCTGTAATGAACCCTAACGATCACCCACATGGTGGTGGTGAAGGTAAAGCTCCAGTCGGTCGTCCATCGCCTCTATCACCTTGGGGTAAGAAGACCATTGGTAAGAAGACACGTAACAAGCGGAGTAAATCTAATAAATTTATCGTTCGTGGTCGTAAACGTGGTCGCTTAGGTAATATTTAGTCGAAAATTTCCCTAAAGGAGGTTTCATAATGAGTCGTAGTTTGAAAAAAGGACCATTTGCAGACGAACATCTTTTAAAGAAGATTGATGCACAAAAAGATCAAGAGAAGAAGTCTGTTATTAAAACATGGTCACGTCGTTCCACTATTTTCCCAAGTTTCATCGGTTATACAATTGCTGTATATGACGGCAGAAAACATGTCCCAGTTTACATTCAAGATGACATGGTTGGCCATAAGCTTGGTGAGTTTGTTCCTACACGAACATTCCATGGACATGGTACCGACGATAAGAAGACAACAGTTGCTAAATAAGGAGGATGAATCATGGCTGAACAAGTAACATCTGCACATGCAACTGCAAAAACTGTTCGCATTGCCGCTCGTAAGGTTCGTTTAGTAATTGATCTTATTAGAGGAAAAAGTGTCGCAGAAGCAATTGCAACTCTTAAGTTCACACCAAGAGGTGCATCGCCAGTTGTAGAAAAAGTTTTAATGTCTGCTGTAGCTAATGCAGAAAACAACTTCGACTTAGATCGTGAAGATTTGGTTGTAAGTGAAGCTTATGTCAACGAAGGACCAACCTTAAAACGTTTCCGTCCTCGAGCAAAAGGTTCTGCTTCACCAATCAACAAGCGAACAAGTCATATAACAGTAGTCGTATCTGAAAAATAGGAGGGAACACGCGTGGGTCAAAAAGTAAATCCAAATGGATTTCGTGTTGGTGTCATCCGTGACTGGGAAGCAAAATGGTATGCTGAAAAAGATTTTGCTACCTATTTACGTGAAGATTTACAAATCCGTAAATTCATCTCAACTAAGCTTGCCGACGCATCTGTTTCCAATGTTGAAATCGAACGTGCTGCAAATCGCGTGAACATTTCAATCCATACTGCTAAACCTGGTATGGTCATTGGAAAAGGCGGATCCGAAGTAGAAAGCTTACGTAAACAATTGAATGAACTTACAGGTAAACGAGTTCATATTAATATTATTGAAATTAAGAAACCTGATTTAGATGCCAAATTAGTTGGTGAAAACATTGCTGCTCAATTGGAAGGCCGTGTTGCTTTCCGTCGTGCAATGAAACAAGCTATGCAACGTACAATGCGTGCAGGTGCTAAAGGTATCAAGACACAGGTTGCAGGACGTTTGAACGGAGCAGATATGTCCCGTGTAGAACATTATTCTGAAGGAACAGTTCCATTGCACACATTGCGTGCAGATGTAGATTACGCTTGGGTTGAAGCAAGTACAACTTACGGTCGTTTAGGTGTTAAGACTTGGATCTACCGTGGAGAAATCTTGCCAGAAGCTCGGGGTTCCAAAGGAAATTCTAAAGAGCAAGGAGGGAAATAATCATGCTAGTACCAAAACGAGTTAAGTTCCGTCGTGTGCATCGTGGTAAGATGCGTGGTGCCGCAAAGGGCGGTAGAACCGTCACTTTCGGTGATTACGGTTTACAAGCTTTAGATTCTCATTGGATCTCAAACCGTCAAATCGAAGCAGCACGTGTTGCTATGAACCGTCACATGAAACGTGGTGGTAAGGTTTGGATCAAAATTTTCCCTCACAAGTCTTACACTTCTAAAGGTGTAGGTGTTCGTATGGGTAATGGTAAAGGTACTCCCGAAGGTTGGGTAGCACCAGTGAAACGCGGTAAGGTAATGTTCGAAGTCGGCGGTGTTAGTGAAGAAGTTGCACGTGAATCATTGCGTCTTGCTTCTATGAAACTACCCGTTAGAACAAAGATTATCAAACGCGAGGAAGTAGGTGGCGAATCAGATGAAGGCTAAAGAAATTAATGAATTAACCACTGATGAGATGCTAAAAAAAGAACAAGATTATAAAGATGAGCTTTTTAACTTACGTTTTCAATTAGCTACTGGCCAGTTGGAAAATACAGCCCGTTTAAAGGCAGTTCGTAAGAACATTGCTCGTATTAAGACTGTTTTACGTCAAAAAGAATTAAGTAAGTAGAAGAATACGAAGGGAGGAACTTAACACATGAGTGAAGAACGTCACGCTCGTAAAGTATATCAAGGCCGTGTTATTTCTGACAAAATGGATAAAACAATCACGGTTCAGATTAATACTACCAAAAAGCATCCTGTTTATGGCAAACGTGTAAAATATTCGAAAAAATATAAAGCACATGATGAGAATAATGAAGCTAAGGTTGGCGATGTTGTAAGAATCATGG
The DNA here is from genome assembly GCF_007990205.1 of Pediococcus parvulus. Lineage (GTDB taxonomy): Bacteria > Bacillota > Bacilli > Lactobacillales > Lactobacillaceae > Pediococcus > Pediococcus parvulus. Next base: position 21,319 of record NZ_BJWE01000002.1, read on the forward strand.
AAACACGGCCTTTGTCCGCAACCAAACGATTCCGTTTGCTTGATATCGTTGAGAAAGCAGTTACTATCTAAATTTGTTATTTTTATTTCGTATTCTGATACAAAAATGGAAGGAGGACACTAACTGTGATCCAACAAGAGAGTCGTTTAAAAGTTGCTGACAATTCTGGTGCACGTGAAATTTTGGTAATCAAGGTTTTAGGTGGATCTCGAGTAAAATTTGGTTATATTGGTGATACTATTGTGGCTACTGTCAAACAAGCAACACCAGGTGGCGTTGTCAAAAAAGGTGACGTCGTTAAGGCAGTTGTTGTTCGTACTAAAGACGGTGCACACCGTGCTGATGGCTCATACATCAAATTTGATGAAAATGCTGCAGTTTTAATCAAAGATGATAAGAGCCCTCAAGGAACACGTATCTTCGGACCCGTTGCACGTGAATTGCGTGACAAAGATTACATGAAGATTGTTTCTTTGGCCCCTGAAGTATTGTAATTAACGATCGGATCGAAGGAGGTGCGACACGGCATGTTCGTAAAAAATGGTGATAAAGTTCGCGTAATTAGCGGAAAAGAAAAAGGCAAAGAGGGCACAATTATTAAAACCCTTGCTAAGAAAAATCGCGTTGTGGTTGAAGGCCTTAATAAAGTTAAAAAACATCAAAAAGCAAGTAACTCTAACCCTCAAGGTGGAATTATTGATGTAGAAGCAGCAATTGATGCTTCTAACGTGATGTTAATCGATCCATCAACTAATGAACCTACTCGTGTAGGCTACAAAGTTGTAGATGGTAAAAAAGTACGTTTTGCTAAAAAATCTGGCGAAACAATCGACAAATAATTCATGAAAGGAGGAAAAATTTTTCATGTCTAACCGTTTAAAAGAAAAATACGTTAAAGAAGTTACCCCAGAACTCGTGAAGAAGTTCGATTATACTTCAGTAATGCAAGCACCTAAGGTTAACAAAATTGTCTTAAACATGGGTGTCGGTGATGCAACAACTAATGCTAAGAATCTTGACGAAGCTGTTGAAGAATTAACATTGATCTCTGGTCAAAAGCCTTTGGTAACAAAAGCTAAGAAATCAATTGCTGGTTTCCGTTTACGTGAAGGTATGTCAATCGGTGCTAAAGTTACACTCCGTGGCGAACGCATGTATGATTTCTTAGATAAATTGATCAATGTGTCCTTACCACGTGTTCGTGATTTCCATGGTGTTAGCTCAAAGGCCTTTGATGGTCGTGGAAACTATACACTTGGTGTTCGTGAACAATTAATCTTCCCTGAAATTGATTATGATAATGTCAACCATGTTCGTGGTTTAGATATCGTTATCGTAACAACTGCTCAAACAGATGAAGAATCACGTGAATTATTGGCACAACTTGGAATGCCATTCGAAAAGTAAACGAAGGGAGCAATAAATTTGGCAAAAAAATCGTTAGTTATTAAGAGTCAACGTCCTGCAAAGTATTCGACACAGAACTACACTCGTTGTGAGCGTTGTGGCCGTCCACACTCTGTATATCGTAAGTTCCATCTTTGCCGCATTTGCCTTCGAGAATTAGCTCATGAAGGCCAAATCCCTGGCATGAAAAAAGCAAGCTGGTAAAAAGTATACCGGAGTAAAAGGAGGGTAAACATTAATGTCTATGACTGATCCTATTGCAGATTTCTTAACACGTATTCGTAACGCCAACATGGTTCGTCACGAATCTTTAGAAGTTCCTGCATCAACAATCAAACATGATATTGCTGAAATTCTTAAGAATGAAGGCTTTATCAAGAACGTCGAATATGTCGATGACGACAAACAAGGTATTATTCGTGTGTTCCTTAAATATGGTAAAAACAAAGAACGTGTCATTACTGGCTTGAAGCGTATTTCAAAACCAGGTTTACGTTCATATGTCAAAGCTGATGATGTACCAAAGGTTTTGAATGGTTTGGGTATTGCAATCATTTCAACATCTGAAGGCGTAATCACTGATAAAGAAGCTCGCGCTAAAAAAATCGGTGGCGAAGTTTTAGCTTATATTTGGTAAAATTTTAAAAGTAAGGAGGTGCAGTTAAATTGAGTCGTATTGGTTATAAAGCTGTAGAAATTCCATCAGGCGTTGAAGTCAAAGCCGATGGTGATCAAGTTACTGTTAAGGGTCCTAAGGGAACTTTAACTCGTACTGTTAGCACAGAAATCACAATGTCTATTAAAGACAACGTGGTAAAATTTGACCGTCCAAGTAATGATAATAAAATGCGTGCCTTACATGGGGCAACTCGTGCAAACTTCAACAACATGGTTGAGGGAGTTACAAAGGGTTACAAAAAGGACTTACAATTAGTTGGTGTTGGTTATCGTGCACAACTTAAGGGCAAGACATTAGTATTGAACTTAGGTTATTCTAATCCTGTTGAACTAGAAACTCCTGCTGATTTACAGTTGGAAGTTCCTGATAACACACATATCACTGTTAGTGGAATTAGCAAACAACATGTTGGCGATTTTGCTGCTGAGATCCGTGCCGTTCGTTCTCCAGAACCTTACAAAGGTAAAGGTGTTCGCTATGTTGGTGAATACGTTCGTCTTAAAGAAGGTAAAACTGGTAAGTAATGCCGCTTAGGCTAGTTAATAGAAAATTCTAGAGGTGAAAATTGTGATTTCAAAACCAGATAAAAATAAAACACGTCAAAGACGTCATTTGCGTGTTCGTAATAAGATTTCTGGGACTGCAGAGTGCCCACGCTTAAATGTATATCGTTCAAATAAAAACATCTACGCTCAAGTAATTGATGACGTAGCGGGTGTAACGCTAGCAAGTGCCTCAACTTTGGACAGTGAAGTTAGTGGAGATTCAAAAACTGATCAAGCAAGTTCTGTTGGTGCTTTAGTTGCAAAACGCGCAACAGAAAAGAAAATTGAAAAAGTCGTTTTTGATCGTGGCGGATACTTATACCATGGTCGAGTAGAAGCTTTAGCTGAAGCTGCTCGTGAAAACGGACTTAAATTCTAAGATAAGGAGGGAATACCGTACATGTCGAATTATATCGATCCAGAAAAGTTGGACTTAGAAGATCGTGTTGTTTCTATCAACCGTGTTACTAAGGTTGTTAAAGGTGGTCGTCGTCTTCGTTTCGCTGCTTTAGTCGTTGTTGGCGATAAAAAGGGTCACGTTGGTTTTGGTACTGGTAAAGCTCAAGAAGTTCCAGAAGCCATTCGTAAGGCTGTTGAAACTGCTACAAAGAGTTTGATCCAGGTCCCAATTATTGGCACAACCATCCCTCACGAAATCATCGGTGAGTTTGGTGGCGGACGAATTCTATTGAAACCTGCTGAAGAAGGTTCCGGTGTTGCAGCTGGTGGTGCTGTTCGTGCCGTTATGGAACTTGCAGGAGTAGATGATGTTACAAGTAAACGTTTGGGTTCAAATACACCTGTTAACGTTATTCGTGCAACATTTGAAGGTCTGAAGGGCTTACGTAGTGCTGAAGAAATTGCTTCATTACGTGGTGTTTCAGCAGAGCACTTGGCTGAATAAGGAGGAACAAAAGATGGCTCAATTAAAGATTACACTTATCAAAAGTGCAGTACATCGCCTCCCCAAGCAACGCAAGATTGTTAAAGAATTAGGTTTGGGACGGGTTAATAGCTCAGTCGTTTTACCTAATAATGAGGCGACTCGTGGTGCAATTTTCCATATTGCCCATTTAATCGAAGTTGAAGAAGTTAAATAATTTAAATTAGTTAGGAGGTGCCGATACTTATGAAGTTGAATGAATTAAAACCTAATGAAGGTTCACGCAAAGTGCGTAATCGTGTTGGTCGTGGAACATCATCTGGTAATGGTAAGACATCTGGTCGTGGCCAAAAAGGTCAAAAGGCTCGTGGCAAGGTTCGTTTGGGCTTTGAAGGTGGGCAAATGCCCCTTTATCGTCGAATTCCAAAACGTGGCTTTACTAACATCAACCGCAAAGAGTATGCCATTGTAAATTTGGATAGCTTAAATGCCTTTGATGAAGGTACAGAAGTTACAACAGAAGTGCTTTTAAAAGCCGGCGTAATTAATAAAGTGCTTAGTGGTGTTAAAGTTTTAGGTGACGGTCAGTTATCTAAGAAGTTAACAGTTAAAGCTAATAAGTTCTCAGAAAGTGCAGTAAAAGCAATTGAAGCTGCAGGTGGCAAAACTGAGGTGATTTAATGCTATCGACTATCAAAAACGCTTTTAAAGTAAAGGATATTAGAAACAAGATTCTATTTACCCTAGGTGTTTTGATTATTTATCGTTTAGGTGCGTATATCACAGTTCCTGGGATTAACGCCAAAGCATTACAAAGTGTTGCTTCCTCTGGATTGGTTGGCATCTTAAATACCTTTAGTGGTGGTGGCCTATCCAATTATTCTATTTTTGCGATGGGAGTTTCGCCATACATTACTGCTCAAATTGTTATTCAGTTGTTACAAATGGACATCGTTCCTCGGTTTGTTGAATGGAGCAAACAAGGTGAGGTTGGCCGACGTAAATTAAATCAGGCAACTCGGTATTTGACCATTATATTAGCATTTGTACAATCGGTTGGTATCACTGCAGGATTTAATGCGTTAAGCAGTTTGAATTTAGTTAAGGATCCGAGCATTCAAACCTATGCAACAATCGGATTAATCTTGACTGGTGGGACAATGTTAGCAACCTGGATGGGTGATATGATCACCGATCGGGGGCTTGGTAACGGAGTTTCAATCTTGATTTTTGCGGGAATTATCGCGAGAACTCCAACAAGTATTTATCAAATTTATCAAGAGCAATTTGTAGATACTGCCAAAAGTCAGTGGTTAAACAGTTTCATTTTTGTTGCTGTTTTGATCGTAGCTGTTTTGGTAATCGTGATTTTTGTAACTTGGGTTCAACAGGCTAGTCGCCGAGTTCCAATCCAATATACAAGAAGAGCATCGGGTGCGCCTGATAGCAGTTACTTACCTTTAAAGGTTAACGTAGCTGGTGTTATTCCAGTTATCTTTGCAAGTTCGTTTATTGCAACGCCACAAACTATTTTGATGGCGTTCGCAAGTAACCACTCATCAGATACTTGGTATCAAATTTTGTCAGATGTGTTTAATATGCAGACGACAGATGGCGCAATTCTTTACACCTTCTTGATTGTTGTCTTTACATTCTTCTATGCTTTTGTTCAGGTTAATCCTGAAAAACTGGCAGAAAATCTTCAAAAACAAGGAAGTTATATTCCAGGAGTTTGGCCAGGCCATGAAACACAGAGTTATGTGTCTCAGTTGTTAATTCGTTTATCAGTCGTTGGATCGCTATTTTTGGGCTTAGTTTCATTAATTCCATTGTTGGCACAAGACTTCTGGGACTTAGACGAGTCAATTGGTTTAGGCGGAACAAGTTTGTTGATTGTCGTTGGTGTTGCTATTGAAATCATCAGTCAAATCGATGGTTTAATGATGAAACGCGAATACGTTGGTTTTATCAGAACACCGGAACAAAGCAATTAAAGTGGAGGTAAACAAAATGACAACTCTTAATCTCGTTTTGATGGGATTACCAGGTGCTGGTAAAGGTACCCAAGCACAAAAAATTGTTAATGAATTTCACACACTTCATATTTCGACAGGGGACATTTTCCGGGCAGCAATGAAAAATGGCACTAAGATGGGGATTGAAGCTAAGGAATTTATTGACCAAGGCAATTTAGTTCCTGATTCTGTTACTGATGGAATTGTGGAGGATCGTCTTGAAGAGGATGATACCAATGCTGGTTTTATGCTAGATGGTTATCCTCGGAATCTTGAACAAGCTAATGCTTTGGACAAGATGACAGCTAAGTTAAATAAGCCGATTAATGCGGTAATTAATATCCACGTTGATCCGGATGTTTTAATTGAGCGGTTGTCTGGTCGATTCATTTGTAAGAATTGTGGCGCAACATACCATAAGTTGTATAACCCGACAAAGGTTGAAGGCACTTGTGATGTTTGTGGACACCATGAATTTTATCAGCGTGATGATGATAAGCCTGAAACTGTTAAAAATCGTATTGAAGTTAATACAAAGTTAAATACACCACTGATTGATTTTTATAATGACAAAAAATTATTACACACAGTTAATGGTGATCAAGATATTGACGATGTATATAAAGAAATTCAAAAGGTATTACGAGCTATTTAATGCATGCCTGTTCATTATTGCCGGTTAATTTTGTTTATTTGCAAATGAAATTACCTTATGGTAAACTTGTTCAGGTTTAGCTTATGGTACTTTTACGATACAATAAGCACTGAACGACTGATTTTGTAAAGAAAAGAACAGTAAAATGGGAGGCACATTTAGTGGCAAAAGATAATGTCATTGAAATTGAAGGTAAGGTAAAAGAAACTTTACCAAATGCGATGTTTAAAGTTGAACTCGAGAATGGTCATGAAATACTGGCACACGTTTCTGGAAAGATTCGTATGCATTATATTCGGATTCTTCCGGGAGATAAGGTAACTGTGGAAATGTCGCCATACGATCTTTCAAAGGGTCGTATTACCTATCGTTTCAGATAAGTTTTAACGTTTTAGGAGGAATATTCATGAAAGTACGTCCATCAGTAAAACCAATGTGTGAACATTGTAAAGTAATTAAACGTAAAGGACGCGTTATGGTTATTTGCTCAGCAAATCCAAAACATAAACAGCGTCAAGGAAAATAATTAATCTGGAGGTGAAATTTAATGGCTCGTATTGCAGGTGTTGATTTACCACGAGACAAACGAATCGTGATTGGTTTAACCTATATTTTTGGTATCGGAAATACTACTGCTAAAAAGATCTTAAAGGATGCTGGCGTTTCTGAAGATGTCCGTGTTCGTGACCTTTCTTCAGATGATGAAGATAAAGTGCGTGCACAAGTAGATAACTACCGTGTTGAAGGGGATCTTCGTCGTTCAGTAAGTCTTGATATTAAACGTCTCCAAGAAATTGGTTCATATCGTGGCATGCGTCATCGTCGTGGACTCCCAGTTCGTGGACAAAACACGAAGAATAACGCACGTACTCGTAAAGGCAAAAAAGTTTCAATCGCCGGAAGAAAGAAATAATAAATAAAGGAGGCTAGCATATTGGCAACCAGAAAGACTACTCGTAAGCGTCGAGTAAGAAAAAATATTGAAGCTGGTGTGGCACATATCCACTCAACTTTTAACAATACATTAGTTATGATTACAGATCCTCAAGGAAACGCTGTTGCATGGTCATCAGCAGGTTCACTTGGATTCAAAGGTAGTCGTAAGTCGACTCCATTTGCTGCTCAAATGGCTTCTGAAGCTGCAGCAAAGGCAGCAATGGAACATGGAATGAAATCCGTTGAAGTTGCTGTTAAGGGTCCTGGTTCTGGTCGTGAAGCTGCTATTCGTGCTCTCCAATCTACTGGATTGGAAGTTACTGCTATTCGCGATGTTACACCAGTTCCTCATAATGGTTCTCGTCCTCCAAAGCGCCGTCGTGTATAGTGCGTCAATTTTTTGAGGGCTAACTTCATGATGCATTTTAAGATACTATGCACAACGCGTTTTGAAAGGGGTAAAGATTAGAATGATCGAATTTGAAAAACCAAACATTCATAAGATTGATGAGAATGCAAATTACGGCAAATTTGTTGTAGAACCGCTTGAACGTGGCTATGGAACAACTTTAGGTAATTCATTACGTCGTATTTTGTTATCGTCATTGCCGGGTGCAGCGGTTACAAGCATTCAAATTGATGGCGTTCTTCATGAGTTTTCAACGATTGAAGGCGTAGTTGAAGATGTCACACAAATCATCTTAAACATTAAAAAGGTTTCTTTAAAGATTGAAAGTGACGACGAAAAATCTTTGGAAATTAATGTTAAAGGACCTGCTACTGTCACTGCTGGTGACATTCAGGGCGACAGTGATGTTGAGATCCTTAATCCGGATCAGTATATTTGTACCGTTGCTGATGGTGTTACCTTTCATGCCGTTTTAACAGCTGATACTGGTCGTGGTTATGTTTCGGCTGATGAAAATAAGGCTCGCAAGGATGATATGCCAATTGGTGTACTTCCAATCGATTCCATTTATACCCCAATCGAGCGTGTCAACTATCAGGTTGAAAATACACGTGTTGGTCAGCGGGATGACTATGATAAGCTCACATTGGATGTTTGGACGGACGGTTCAATTAGTCCTAGTGAGGCTACCAGTCTTTCAGCAAAAATTCTAACAGAACACTTGGCATTGTTTGTTAATTTAACAGATGAAGCTCAAGATGCTGAAATCATGGTCGAAAAGGAAGAAACAAATAAAGAAAAAATGTTAGAAATGTCCATTGAAGAGCTTGATTTATCAGTTCGTTCATATAATTGTTTGAAGCGCGCTGGTATCAATACTGTTCAAGAGCTTACTGACAAAACTGAAGCACAGATGATGAAAGTTCGTAATCTTGGGCGTAAATCGCTTGAAGAAGTTAAAGTTAAATTAACTGATCTTGGACTTTCATTACGTAATGAAGACTAATTATAAGGAGGGTTTCCATTCATGGGCTATCGTAAATTAGGTCGTACGAGTTCACAACGCAAGGCTTTGCTTCGTGACTTAACTACTAACTTAATTGTTAATGAAAAGATTGTCACAACAGAAGCACGTGCCAAAGAAGTACGATCAACTACCGAAAAAATGATCACATTAGGTAAACGTGGGGATTTACATGCACGTCGTCAAGCAGCCGCTTTTCTTCGTAATGTAGTCGCTGATGTTGCTGAAGACGGTGACGAAGTTAAAATTACTTCGGCTCTTCAGAAGTTGTTTGGTGATTTATCTACTCGTTACGCTGATCGTAAGGGTGGATATACACGAATTCTTAAGACTATGCCTCGCCGCGGAGACGCTGCACCAATGGTTATCTTGGAGTTTGTTGACTAATTTTCAAGCAGGGATTTTTGAATCTTTGATTTAACAAATTTATCACTAAAAGTTGTGGTAGGGTGTAATGATGGTGGAACTAATTCCGAGTCTAGCCCACGGTTAATACGTTGTATTAACTATCACTTCTTTTCAGTGATTTTTTTGTATCTACATAAAAAAGAACGTATACTAGGGTCCAGGTTTTTGATATGTTAAAATAGACAAAATAACTTTAGAAGGAATGTTTGCAATGAACCACATAATTAAGGTTTCCCATTTAACTTACAAGTATTCGCAAAATGATCAGCCTGCATTAAATGACGTATCTTTTGAGATTACAGATGGTGCTTGGGTAGCAATTGTTGGTCATAACGGGAGTGGTAAAAGTACACTTGCTCATTCTTTAGACGGTTTAATTGACTTCAAACAAGGAACAATTGTGGTTGATGGCGTTGAACTGAACGAAGCTAATGTTTGGAAGGTCCGCAGTAAAATTGGTATGATTTTTCAAAATCCCGATAATCAGTTTGTGGGTGCGACTGTTGAAGACGATGTGGCATTTGGCTTAGAAAATATGGCGGTGCCACATGAAGAAATTCAAGCTCGTGTTGATTCTGCACTGTCACAAGTTCAGATGAGTGCGTTTCGTCATAAACAACCAGAGCAACTTTCAGGAGGACAAAAACAGCGGGTCGCTTTAGCCGGTGTGATTGCTATGCAGCCCAAGATTATTATCTTGGATGAAGCAACTAGTATGCTTGATCCGATTGGTCGTCGAGAAATCCTGGGAGTCATTAAACGTTTACGCCAACGATTAGGCATTACCGTTTTGTCTATTACGCACGAAATTGATGAAACCACTAGTGCAGACGAAATTCTAGTGTTAAATGATGGTAAAATTGTGGAAACAGGGACACCCGAAGTTATTTATGCTCACAGTGAGTTATTGTTGCAATTAGGATTGGATGTACCATATTCGCAACGTCTAAAAACTGCACTGCAAACAAGAAATATTCACACACCAAAAACTTATTCTGATGAGAAGGGAATGGTGGATTGGTTATGGCAATCACTTTTAAAAAGGTAAGTTATACCTATCAACCCAACACACCATTTGAGTATCAGGCTCTAAATGAGATATCAACGCACATAAAGGATGGTTCATTTACCGCTTTGATCGGGCATACGGGTAGTGGTAAATCTACTTTTTTACAGCATTTAAACGCACTATTAAAACCAAGTTCTGGCACCGTTTTAATTGGTGATTCCGCTATTACGCGCGAAACCAGCAATAAGAATTTAAAACCTTTACGCAAAAAAGTGGGGATTGTTTTTCAATTTCCCGAGAAACAACTCTTTGCGGACACTGTGGGAAAAGATATTGCGTTTGGGCCAGAAAACTTTGGCAGTACTCCTGAAGAAGCGCATGAGCTTGCAAAGAAAATGATAAAACTAGTTGGGTTGTCAGAAACTTTATTGGATCGTTCTCCTTTTGAGTTGTCAGGAGGTCAGATGCGACGGGTTGCCATTGCCGGGGTTCTTGCAATGCAGCCAGAGGTTTTAGTTCTTGATGAACCGACAGCCGGACTGGATCCAAGTGGACGTCAAGAGATTATGCAATTATTTACAAACTTACAGCAAACGCAGCACTTTACGATTGTGTTAGTGACACATCAAATGGAAGATGTCGCCAACTATGCGAATCATGTGATTGTGATGGAACATGGCAAAATTGTGAAGGAGGGCAACCCGCGAGCGGTCTTTGCAAACGTTGAGTGGTTGCATGATAAACAATTAGATGTGCCTGCTAGTACCGAATTTGCTTTTGAAATGCAGAAAAAAGGTTTTCGTTTTGACCAGCTGCCTTTAACAGAACAGGAGTTGGCGGATGACATTGCGGCCATGTTTGAAAAGAGAGGACTAGCCAATGAATAAACTATTATTTGGTCGCTATATTCCGCAAGACTCTTTTGTTCATCATATGGATCCGCGGGCAAAGCTTGTTCTTAGTTTTTTGTACGTGATAGTTATTTTTTTTGCCAATAATTGGTGGATTTATCTGTTAATGACGTTAGTTGCAATTCTAAGTATTTGGGCGTCTAAGATTAACTTTAAACTGTTTGTCGATGGCATCTTGCCGTTGGTGTGGATTATCGCCTTTACAATGCTTATTCAAGTCTTTTTTGGAACTGGTGGGCATTTATACTGGCAATGGGGTATCTTTTCCATCACGAGCCTAGGAATCCTTAATGCGGCGTATATTTTTGTCCGTTTCACGTTAATTATCTTAATTTCGACATTATTGACCCTCTCGACTTCGCCAATTCAGATTTCGGACGCCATTGAATCTTTGTTGAAACCATTAGCGAAAATTCATTTTCCAGTCTATGAAGTGGCGTTGATGCTCTCAATTGCTTTGCGATTTGTGCCAACGTTGATGGATGAAACGGAAGCCATTATGAATGCCCAGCGTGCCCGTGGGGTTGATTTTGGAACGGGCAATATTGTGAACCGGATCAAGAAAATTATTCCCATTCTGATCCCACTTTTCATGAGTGCTTTTAATCGAGCTGAGGATTTAGCAACCGCCATGGAAGCTCGTGGCTATCAAGGCGGAGCAGGGCGAACAAAGTATCGATTATTAAAATGGGGAACAAGGGACACAATCGCGACTTTGATTTATTTGTTAATGACGATGATTGTGTTTGCACTACGTTTCTTTTAAGGAGAATTTATGTATCGTTATAAAATTACAATTGCCTACGATGGAACTAATTTTGCGGGTTTTCAGAAACAACCAAAACAACGCACAGTGGAAGAAACGTTGGAACGTGCAGTTAATAAGATTGCCAAAAAGCCGGTTAAACTGATAAAAGTCTACGGTTCTGGTAGAACGGATGCCGGCGTTCATGCCTTGGGCCAAGTTGTCCATTTCGATATCCCTTTTAATTTAGCGGAGACTGCAATGCTACATGCGCTGAACAGCATTTTACCGTTGGATGTCGTGGTGTTGAGAGCTGAACATGTGACATCAGAGTTTCATGCACGCTATGGGACAGCAGGCAAACGGTATCAGTATCGATTAGCTTTAGGAGAATTTGTGGACCCGTTTAAACGTAATTATACCGGTCACTGGAAGTTTCCACTGGATTTGAAATTGATTCAAAGGGCGTTACCAGATTTAATTGGAAAACATGATTTTACCAGTTTTTGCGCGTCCGGTGGGCACACCAAGACCAACATTCGAGAAATCTATGAGGCTACCGCTGTCTTTGATGAGAAACAAAATGAAATTGTGTTTGAATTTTATGGCAGTGGCTTTCTTTATAATATGGTGCGAATTATAGTCGCCGTTTTGATTGAGATTGGTAGTGAACGGCGTCCCGTCCATGATATTTCACGAATAATTGAAGCTAAAAACCGGGATGAAGCCCGTGGAACGGCTCCAGCAAGTGGACTTTATTTAAAAAAAGTGTATTACCCGGAAAATTTTGGTAAATGATGATTGACTTTAGTGAAGGTAATTAGTAAAATTGAATTTGGTATTGTTTACCTCCACAAATAGGCCCCGGAAACTTATTAAAGTTGAGTTAAACAAAACAGAAATTGGAGGAAATACAAGTGCGTACAACATATTTAGCAAAACCAGGCGAAGTAGATCGCAAATGGTACGTAGTAGATGCTACAGATGTTCCTTTGGGACGTTTAGCAAGTACAGTTGCATCTATCTTACGCGGTAAAAACAAACCAACATTCACACCAAACGTTGATACAGGTGACTATGTAATCGTTGTGAATGCAGCAAACGTCAAATTAACAGGTCGTAAAGCGACACGTAAAATTTACTATCATCATTCTAATCACCCAGGTGGCTTAAAAGCTAAGACTGCTGGTGAAATGCGTGATAAGACTCCTGAAAAATTAATTGAGACTTCAGTTAAGGGAATGCTTCCTCATAACTCACTGGGTCATAATATGGGACTCAAATTACATGTCTATGCTGGCTCAGAACATGATCATCAAGCTCAACAACCTGAAAAGCTTGACATCACTAACTTAATTTAAGGAGGAAACGAATTTTGGCAGAAGCACAATATCGCGGCACTGGTCGCCGTAAAAACTCTGTTGCTCGTGTACGTCTTGTACCCGGCACAGGAAAAATTACTGTAAATGACAAAGCGATTGAAGACTACATTCCATTCGCTAACTTACGTCAAGTTGTTATCCAACCATTTGAAGTTACCGAAACAACTGGCAATTACGATGTTCTCGTAAATGTTAATGGTGGTGGCTTCTCTGGGCAATCAGGTGCTATTCGTCATGGAATTGCACGTGCATTGCTTGATGTAGATCCTGACTTCCGTACACCTTTAAAACGTGCTGGTCTCTTAACTCGTGACCCTCGTATGAAGGAACGTAAGAAATACGGTCTTAAAAAAGCTCGTAAAGCAGGTCAATTCTCAAAACGCTAAAATTCATTTTTCAATGTTTCAAACACTTCTTCATTGCGAAGAGGTGTTTTTTTGTGCAAAAAAATAAGTTATCACTCAGACAGTTTCTGAATGCGATTGTTCGCAGACTCAGAAACTGTAAGGTGATAACTTGTTGAAGAGCTATTTAGTTGTGGATGCGTTTATAATTTTCGTCAAAATATTTACCCGCACGAATGTCAGCTGGTAATTCTGGATAGGGGGCTTCACTAATGACGTCTTCATTGTTTTGTCCCGCGTCGCCGATGTAAGTGATGTGTGCAAATTCTGGAACGACTAATTTAGGATAAGTTTCATATTTTTCTCGAGAAACTTCCATGAGATCAATGTGATCGTTTTGGTAAGTTACCGTAATTTCGGGATGTTCTTGAACCCAGCGAGGGAAAAAGATGGTTCCATTAAGCTTCTTTTCATTAGGAACGAAGTCAAGCGCAACATCGGTTCCAGTTGGCTCAGTCCAGGCGACCTTGTAAATCCCAGGAACAAGCATCACAATGTTGGCTTCTTGGTCTTTAACCCAACGGCCGGCAACCATACCGCCATGGATTCGGTAGTCAACGGTATGGTCATTTTTTGCGTACCATTCATATTCCCAGCCGTTATCGTACGTATAGATAAAATGAGTGACTAAAAAATCGTCTAATGTTTTAAATGTTTTTGTCATGAGTCAAATTCCTCCAATAATAAGTAATCATGTAATTAATTACATGTTTTTGATGACTTGATCATGCTACAATATTTTTAACAGTTCGTCAAGGAGGATGCATAAATGGCTCAAAAGAATCGCTTAAAGTATATTTTATTAGGATTGCTTAAGAAGCAACGTCAGACTGGCTACGACCTTGCGAAATCATTTGATTCGGACATTGGAGAGTTTTGGACGGCAAATCATAGTCAAATTTATCCACTTTTGAAACGGATGGAAGCTGATCACCTGATTGCGCATGAAGCCATCACGGTAGGGCAAAAACTGCAAAAAAAGCAGTACTACATGACCTCGGCTGGTCAGCAAACATTTAACGCATGGCTGAAATCACCATCGGATTTGACTGGAAGCCATGATGAATTTATTTTGAAACTATTTTTTATTGACGATCCAAAGTCGGAGTTGCTTAGACCAATGATTACAATGCAACAACAGTATCATGATGAAAAATTACATCATTTAGAACAACAATTTCAGGAAAAGTTTCCGAATCAAAAACGAATTGATCAAGATTTTGGGCATTCATTAGTGCTACGGCATGCAATTGATCGCGAACGCGGGTACAGCAACTGGTTGGCTGAAATGGTGAAAACAATTAAAACGGAGTGATTAAGGTGAAGGGATGCCATCAGTGTTTTGTTTAAGAAGCAAAATTGACATTTTCTTAGATATTGATTAGAATTAAACATTATATCTAATCGAAAGCCAATAATGATTGGAGCGAAGTTATGTCGAGAACGAGTAAATTTGCGGATCTGTTTGTCCGTAAAGAAGTTAATACTGATATGTTTAAAAAAACCGGATTGGAAAAATCTTTAAATGCGTTTAGCTTAACAACTATGGGGGTTGGCGCGATTGTCGGTGCTGGAATCTTTATCACTCCAGGAATTATTGCCGCATCTTATAGTGGCCCAGGTGTTTGGTTATCTTACTTAGTGGCAGCGATTGTTTGTTCCTTAGCGGCTTTGTGTTACTCAGAATTCTCATCAACCATCCCGTTAGCTGGAAGTGCGTATACGTATATCTACACTGTATTTGGGGAACTCATTGCTTGGGTGCTTGGTTGGGCATTAATTTCGGAGTATCTGTTTGCTGTTTCGTCGGTGGCGGTTAGTTGGTCAGCTTATTTCCAAAACATTTTGGCTGGGTTTAACGTTCACTTACCGGAAATTTTTCGTGCAGCTTATGGCACTTCTGGTAGTCCTCATGCGCTATTTGATTTACCAGCCTTTGTGATTACAATGATCATTGCTTATTTACTGGTCCAAGGGGTGCGTGAATCTGCCAGAGTTAATGCCGTGATGGTTATTTTGAAAATTTCGGTGATTTTACTTTTTATCGTTGTCGCCGCGTTTTATGTACGTCCCGCTAATTACAACCCAATTTTACCTTTCGGGGTGAAAGGTGTGATCAGAGGGGCTGCAGTTGCGTTTTATGCGTACATTGGTTTCGATGCTGTTTCTACAGCGTCTGAAGAAGTTAAAAATCCGAAACGAGATATGCCAATTGGAATTGTGTCTTCATTGATTGTGGCTTCAGTCCTATATATTGCACTTTCTGTGGTGCTAGTTGGCGTTGTCCATTACACCAAGCTTAACGTGGCCGATCCAGTGGCACTGGCTTTACATCTGATTCATCAAAACTGGGTGGCCGGCATTGTTTCACTTGGGGCAGTCATCGGGATGACCACGGTGCTAATTGTGATGTCTTATGGGGGAACCCGGTTGATTTTTGCGATTAGTCGGGATGGTCTTTTACCAAAGGCGTTACATAAACTAAATCCTAAAACGCATGTACCAGTAATTAATACCTGGATTTTTGGATTGATCGCAAGTATTTTTGCGGGTGTGATTCCATTGAGTAAAATTGCGGAGTTGGTGAATATCGGAACGTTGTTTGCGTTTGCGATGGTGTCATTGGGCGTTGTGTTTTTGCGAAGTGATCGAAAGTTTAGAAATTTGCCTAAGTCATTCGAGGTGCCGCTGTATCCGTTTATTCCAATATTGTCGTTTGCGGCATGCGTGTATTTGATGTTGCAGTTGGCGCCATTTACGTGGAAGATGTTTGGAATTTGGCTAGTGATCGGATTGGTGATCTACTTTAGTTATGGATTTTCGCATAGTATTGCAAGAAGAAATGAAGAAAAGAGTGTGGAAAAGCACGGTTAGACTGTGAGTATTAGCATAACATCAGATATTATCCACGGGTTGTGTGGATGGTGTCTGATGTTGGGCTAAACGGAAGAGTCTGCGCATTGGAACACGTTTCAGAAAAGAATGTGGAAAAGCACGGTTAGACTGTGAGTATTAGCCCAAGTCGCTAATAAGCTTTGTGCTTCGGTCGTTGACCATTCTTGTGGCCGAAAAGCAGACCGCAAGAAGCATGGCGGCGGAAGAGTCTGTGCATTGGAGCACGTTTCATAAAAAAGGACTGAAGAAAATATTTTCTTCAGTCCTTTTAAAATACGAAGAAACCAATCAACGTTTTTTATAATAGCGATCATCAATATCCGTTCTTTATATTCACGCGATTGGTAGCCACCGTGCCGTCTGTCATAAATTGCTTAAGATTTGGTAGCAAGATTTTGTCCCAAGCACGTCCCAGATGAGACATTTGGGCAGAGTAGTGTGGGGTGATCAACACGTTGGGCATTTGCCACAATGAACTATTGCTTGGTAAAGGCTCTTGTTCAAATACATCTAACGCTGCGTGCTGAAGGTGATCAGAATGCAACGCTTCAATCAGAGCAGACGTGTCTACCGAACCACCACGGCCGACATTCACAAACAAAAAAGCCGATTTTAAGAAATCAAAAAAGGTTTTGTCATAGAAATGAGCAGTTTCTTTAGTTAATGGCATGATGTTTACAATGACATCTGTATCCGCCACGGCTTTTCGCCAGTCACTTTGGGCATAGGTTTCGTCAAAATTGGCAGCTGAGTGGCCAGTACGGTTGACACCAATCACTTTGGCATGAAATGACTGTAACAGGCGGGCTAGTTCGCTACCAATATGGCCAGTCCCAAAAATGGTCCAGGTTAGGTCATCGAGGGTAACCACCTCACCAAAATTATGTTGATCAGTCCAGTGCTTTTGTTCAGCATCAGCCAATACTCGTGGTAGATCACGGGCAAAGTATAACGCATAAAGTAAAATAGTCTGTGAAATAGGGATGGCGTGAACACCACTCATATTTGAGACCAGAATGTGTTTTGCTTTCAATTGAGCAAGCGGTAAATAATCAACGCCCGCACTAAAAGTTTGCAGCCATTTTAGGGAACTACCAGTAGCTGTTAAAACTTTTTTGGAAATATCAGGTTTCCAGCCGAACATAATGGTGATAGAAGCATAGTCGCTCGGCTTAATGGTTGCTTCAGTAAAAATGTGCACACCTAAATTTCGGTAGGCGCTTAAATTTAATTCTGAATTATCTGTTAAAAGTAAAAGGTTCTCCAAACCTTAACAACTCCTTATAAAGTGGTTTGTAGTTAATTTTTTGGTCACTTACATGGTATAATGTTTCTTAACAATTATGAAATCAAATGGCTTTTTATCTTGTGAGGGACAACAATGGGAAAAAATTCTGCAGGTCGGATTAGTATTTTAGGATTGTTTGCGGCAATCATCATCCTTCAAAATTATGTACCAATAATTGGGTATTTACCAGTCGGACCACTAAATATTACCACGATTCATATTACGGTAATTATTGCCGCGGTGGTGCTTGGACCGGTTGATGGGGCCATTATTGGCGGCATATGGGGTATCGCGGATTGGATTCGTGCGTTAACAGTTACCTCGAGTGTGTTAGGTAACATTGTAATGGTTAATCCGCTCATTTCGGTCCTGCCTAGGATTCTGATTGGTTTAATTGCTGGTTGGCTATTTACAAAATTGGCACGTAATCACGCCAAATTAACCGTACCGTTAGTGATAAGTGGTGTGGTTGGGGCTTTGGTCAATACGATCCTAGTTTTAGGAGGTATTGCCTTCTTCTTTGGTAAGGGTTCTGCAGTGTTAGCGGCCATCAATTTTCAGGCGCTAACGCCGTACATTTTGTTTGTGGCAGGAACTAATGGGATTCCAGAAGCAATTGCGGCTGGTATTTTAGTACCTTTAATCTCGTTACCTCTTCTGAAATATACCAAGTTGGGAAAACAACGATTTAATAAATAATGTAGAAAGATGGATGAATTTGGCGAAACGAAAAAAGCGACGAAAGAACAATTTTTTATTTAAACGAGGTAAATTACAATTATCTGGGGTTATTTCGCTGGTTTTAGTTTTAGGTATGCTGATCGTGTTGTTTGTGCAATTGGTGCCTAAGCTTTCGTTTTCCAATTCAACGCCGGCAACTAATTTGAGTACAGTTAATCATCAAAAATTTATTCGGACCATGGCACCGTATGCCAAAACAATGCAGAAAAGATATGGTGTGCTCCCAAGCATTACGATTGCACAGGCCATTTTGGAATCCGACTGGGGGACTAGTCAGCTTTCGAAAGACTACAACAATTACTTTGGGATGAAGGGGACCGTCTACCAAACGACCAAGGAAATGAAGACTCAGGAATTTGTGAATGGTAAATGGATTACCGTTACCGCTCGTTTTCGGGTGTACAATAGTTGGAAAGATTCTGTTAAAGACCATACCTTACTATTTGTGAATGGAACGAACTGGAATAAAGATCAGTATAAAGCAGTCCGGACAGCGATTAACTATAAAACGGCGGCTCAGGCACTTTACACAGCAGGCTATGCAACTGATCCGAATTATCCGGCAAAGTTGATCGATTTGATTCAGACCTATAACTTAGAGCAATATGATGCACAATAAAACTATTTGGAGGCACTATTTTGAAATTATTAGAAGACCGCATTCGTAAAGAGGGAATTGTTCTTCCCCATAATGTTTTGAAAGTAGACAGCTTTTTAAATCATCAAGTTGATCCGCAACTCATGTTTGAAGTGGGCAAAGAATTTGCGAAGCGGTTCGCAGATAAACCAATCACAAAAATTTTAACGGTTGAATCTTCAGGAATTGCACCAGCAGTGATGACCGGGTTAGCTATGCAGGTTCCGGTGATCTTTGCGCGAAAACATAAAAGCCTGACGTTAACTGATGACCTGTATACGGCGGATGTGTATTCCTACACAAAACAAACTACGAATAAAATTTCAATTGCCAAACGATTCATCAGTGCAGATGACTCTGTTTTAATTATTGATGATTTTTTAGCAAATGGTCAGGCCGTCCAAGGATTGTTGAACATTGTGGATGAGGCTAACATTGAAGTGCAAGGGATTGGCATTGTCATTGAAAAGACTTTCCAAAAAGGACGAACTTTGATCACCAAACGAAATATTCAGTTGGAAGCGTTAGCGCAAATTAGTAGTTTGGAAAATGGTGAGGTCCAATTTTTAAATTAATGCAAAAACCCAGTGAATATACTTGCCAACGAAGGACGACAACAGTAATATTAAGGTTGAAGTCATTATGATCGGTAAAAAGAATGAAAAGAAATTTGCACGTTAATGGGTGCATAAGAATGGGTGGGCTAAATGGCAGTAGCAAGTAATGCAACATTATATCCTGGTGATACTTTGGGAATTATTGGGGATAGTACAAATGGGTCCCAACTAATCACAGCAGCACGTCGTTTAGGTCTTCGGGTGATTGCATATGGGGCAAACGAAGTCAGTGAAACTATGCAATTGGCAGATGTACATATCGTTGGTGAACCAAACGATGGCAATAAATTGCGTGAATTTGGCGAAAAATGTGATTCTGTAATTTATGAGTCCGAACATGTTGATTCACAAACACTTAAATATCTAGAGCAGTTTACGAAAATTCCGCAGGGAACCAATGCTCTAGAAGTCACCCAAGATCGTCTAATTGAGCGTGCCTTTTTTGATCAGCTTAATTTAAATTCCGCACCGTACGCAACGGTGATTAGTTTGAGTGATATTTACGAATCCATTAATTCAATTGGATACCCAAGTGTTTTGAAACCAATTCAAAAGAGTTTCGAACCCAACACGGAGTTACGGATCAATACCCAAACGGATATCCCCGCAGCGGCAGACTTATTAAATGAGCGGACTTACATTCTGGAATCCACAGTTGATTCTCAACAGGAATTGGTACTTACAGTGGTGCAGGGAATGAACGGCGAACGTAAGATTTTTCCGATTGCAGAAAACGTGTATGCTCAGGAACATTTGGTTGAAACCATTGTACCGGCTGTTGTTTCTGATAGTGTCCAAAATGAGCTATTGCGAATTACAAATGAAGTTGCTGATGCTTTGGAATATGTGGGTGTATTTGAAATTTCGTTTGCCGTAACCGGATCAGAAGATATTTATGTCAATCGCATTGTGCCAGCTATTCATCGTCCTGGCTATGTTTTCAACCGGGCCACAAATGTGAGTGTGTTTGACCAACAGCTCCGAGCAATTGCAGGAATGCCACTAAGCGATATCAAGTTATTCATGCCAAGTATTATGGTGAACTTTGATAAGAGCCAGATGGAAGCTATTCGGACACAGTGGAATATCAAAAATAATTGGTATTTCCACATGTACGCGCAAAATAAAACAACCGAAAAACAAACACGTGCCGGTTATGCATTGGTGGAAGCCAACTCTACACAGCAAGCACAAGAACAAATTGATAATACAGAGATTTGGGCGAATCACCCAATTATCGACTTTGGGAAAGCAGAATAAAGTTAGTAATCTTTAGAATCAGGATAAGAAAACTTTGTCTTGATTCTTTTTTTGTGATTATGCAAGAAATTTAGGTTATTTTGGCCGGGAAGGTCAAGTATGCCTCACTTTTTGGTATAATTAAGGGTAATTGAGTTTTTTGAATAGAATTGGTTTTGGATAGAGAGGATTGAAACTTTTGGCCGAAAATAGGTTATTAAAGGGTCTAAATGACAAACAGAAAGAGGCAGTTCAGGCAACTGAAGGGCCACTTTTAATTATGGCGGGTGCTGGTAGTGGTAAAACCCGAGTTTTGACGCATCGGGTGGCTTATTTGATTGAAGAAAAGGCCGTTAATCCCTGGAATATTTTAGCCATTACCTTCACAAACAAGGCAGCAAAGGAAATGCGAGAGCGAGTTGTTAAACTTCTAGGTAGTGCCGGATCTGACACATGGGTTTCAACATTCCATGCGTTGTGTGTCAGGATTTTAAGGCGCAATATTGATCAAATTGGGTATAATCGAGCGTTTTCAATTGCTGATACCAGTGAACAACGGACGCTGATGAAACATATTGTGTCTGAGCTAAACTACGATCCTAAGAAATTTGATCCAAAATCATTGTTGTCAGCTATTTCCAATGCTAAAAATGATTTGTTAACGCCACAAGAATATAAAGCAAACGCTAAAACACCGTTTGAAGTTGTCGTGGCAGCGGCCTATGAAGAATATCAACGCCGTTTGAAAGTTAATCAGGCTTTGGATTTTGATGATTTGATTATGCAAACCATCCTCTTGTTCAAAAAAAATCCAGAAACACTGAGTTATTACCAAAATAAATTCCACTATATTCATGTTGATGAGTATCAGGATACTAATCAGGCCCAATACACATTAGTCAACATGTTGGCAAAACGGTTTGAAAATATCTGTGTTGTGGGTGATGCTGATCAGAGTATTTATGGTTGGCGGGGTGCTGACATGCAAAATATTTTAAATTTTGAACAGGACTATAAAAATGCCCAGGTTATTTTACTGGAGCAAAATTATCGTTCAACTAAAAAAATTCTGGACGCAGCCAATTCAGTGATCAAAAATAATACTACACGCCGGCCTAAAAAGCTGTGGACCCAAAATAATGAAGGCGAAGATATTACTTATTACCGGGGCCAAAGTGAAAATGATGAAGTGCATTTCATTGTGCAACAGGTGAAACAACAAATTGAAGATAATCATTATCAATATGGCGACTTTGCTGTGCTGTACCGAACAAATGCGCAATCACGAGCCGTTGAAGATACATTTTTAAAATCAAATATACCGTACACAATGGTTGGTGGTCATAAGTTTTATGATCGAAAAGAAATTCGGGATGTTTTGAGTTATTTAACGTTACTTGCCAATCCTGATGATTCGATGAGTTTTGAACGGGTGATTAATGAACCTAAACGTGGAATTGGAACCAGCTCACTCGAAAAATTGACGGATTTTGCAAATTACAATCACTGGTCCCTGTTTGAAGCTGCTCAAAATGTGGAAGTGGCTAATGAAATTGCGAGTCGCGCCAAAAATGCCATTGATGAGTTCGCAGGTATTATGACCGATTTAAAACGGATGGCAGAATTCTTGAACATCACCGATTTAACGGAACAAGTTTTAGACAAAACGGGTTACAAAGCTGAACTTGAGAAATCTCGTTCTCTAGAAGCTCAAACTCGTTTGGAAAATATCGAAGAATTTTTGACAGTTACCAAACAGTTTGATGATAGTCATCAAGATGACGAAGAAACAACTGCGGAAACACGTTTGGCTGATTTCTTAGCTGACTTAGCGTTAGTTTCTGATCAGGATAGTGTGGAAGAAGAACCTTCCGCAGTTACGTTAATGACTTTGCATGCGGCCAAAGGACTTGAATTTCCTGTTGTGTTCCTGATTGGAATGGAAGAGGGAATCTTCCCACTAGCACGAGCGGCGATGGACGAAGATCAACTCGAAGAAGAGCGCCGTTTAGCCTACGTGGGCATCACGCGTGCACAAAAGAAACTTTACATTACCAATGCATATTCTCGAATGCTGTATGGTCGTTTACAAAATAACCCAGCATCAAGATTTATTGAAGAAATTGATCCAGATGTTTTGGAGTCTGCTAATCAAACAGCTGGGGCTGCACCAAGTGGGTATGCCAATCGGCAGAAATCATATCCATTTGATCGTAAACTAGAACGGGCAACTGCTACAACATATCATCGACCAGCCGCTAAACCACAAAAGTATGCTGGTACTGGAGCTGACAAGGTTAGTTGGTCAGCGGGTGATAAAGTGCAACACAAAGCTTGGGGTGTTGGAACAGTTGTCAAAGTAACTGGCGAAGGCGAAGATGCAGAATTAGATATTGCTTTTCCAGATCAAGGTGTCAAACGACTGCTGGCTGCTTTTGCCCCAATTAGTCACGTCTCCAAAGATTAAATGTTAATTTTCAAGTAATAAACGGCTTATCTATAGAAAAGACCTTGACAGTTTTTCGATTTAATCCTCATAATTCAAGAGTGAATTATGATTGAAATGGGAGGAAATACGCGGTGAATCTAAAGAAAAGTTTGCTTGGCATTGCAGTTGTGTTTAGCGCAGTGGTCCTAGCATCGTGTGGCAGTAGCAGTAATAAATCAAGTTCCAGTTCAAGTAGCAGTAAAACGACCACAAGTTCTAAGAGTGGCAGCTATCAAGTGACGGGTCAAACAAATGATTCGGAATATGCGGGTGTGATTAAGAATGGAAAATATTTAACCAGTAAATCACGTGGTGTAACTGCTAATCAAGATTCTAATTTAATGAATTTGAAGAGTTTTGAAACTGGCTTGCAGGATATTTCAAAAACACAATTTTCAACCACAAAGTATGTGTTCCAGGAAGGTCAATATTTATCTAAGAGTACCGTTGAAAATTGGCTTGGTCGAAAAACGAAATCCAATACGACTGGATTGAATCCAGCAAGCAATGGTTCAACCGAACCAACCAAACGAAATCCGATTTATTTGCAGAGTATTGAAGAACAAGATTACATGCAAAAGAGTGGTAGCAAATTGAAGTTGAGTGGGGTCACCATTGGCTTAGCAATGAACTCGGTTGATTATTATCGAAAGACCACTTATGGTGCTCAGTACGAAACTGATATTAGTGATGCAACTCTGGAAAAAGAGGGAAAAGCCATGGCCAAAGAGGTTTTGGCTCGGTTACGTAAAAGGGCGGCTCTTAAGAATGTCCCAATCGTGATTGCCCTGTATAAACAGGCCTCTAATGATAGTCTAATTGGTGGGCATTACGTTACTTACTCTGTCAGCAATGGCGATTCTATTAAGAAGTGGAAGGCTCTAGACATTCAAAATGTGGTTTTCCCACTTAAAACTGGTGAAACGGCACCAAACACCAATGATGCCGATGCATTTTCAAACTTCAAATCAGAAGTTGAAAGTTTCTTCCCCAACTTAAGTGGTGTCACTGCCCAAGCTCAGTATAAGAACGGGTCGTTGCAGGGAATGAACGTTTCCATCACCACCCAATTTTATAGTGAAACTGAAATTAAGAGTTTTACGCAATTCTTGGCAGATCAGGCTGAAAAGTACTTACCAAGTGGTGTAAAGACAGATATCACGGTTAGTTCAACGACCGATGGGGTCCAAAGCTTCCTAAGTCGGAAGAGTTCTGGCAAGAGCTTTACCACCCATGTTTTTGGTAGCTATTAGGCGGTAAGGGTACTTCTTATAAGCCACAGAATATTTATGGTAAAATAATTTGATAGATTTGAAAGAAGGATAACACATGGCAAACGAAGAAAAAATTGATAAGGCCCAAGTGGAGCACGTTGCCAGTTTAGCAAAATTGGAATTTAACGATGCTGATTTGGGTAAATTTACCACACAATTAGCCGACATTATGGGATTGTTCAACACGTTAAGTGAAGTTGACACAACTGGTGTCGAACCCACATTTAGTGTAACGGATCAATTTAACACAATGCGTGAAGATATGGCTGTTAACAGTCATGAAAAAGACGCCTTAATTAAAAATGCGCCTGATACTCAGGACGGTTATATTCGCGTTCCTGCAATTATTGATGAAAGTGAAGGTGCCAACTAGATGAATTATTACGATACTGATTTAACTACGTTGCATGAAAAGCTGGTCAATAAAAAACTGACTGCTGAACAATTAACTCGCGACACGTTGGCTAAAATTAAAGCTGATAATGAAGCGATCAATGCCTATATTACAATTGATGAAAACGCAGCAATTGAAACGGCTAAGGCTATTGATGCTAAAGGAATTAATCCTGATAACCTTTGGGCTGGTATTCCCATTGCTGTCAAAGATAACATTGTGACAAAGGGGTTGCGAACAACTGCTGCATCAAAAATTTTGGAGAACTTCAATCCCATTTACGATGCTACAGTGATCGAAAAACTCCGTGCCAATGATGTGATTGTGATTGGGAAAACTAACTTGGACGAATTTGCCATGGGTGGTTCGACCGAAACGTCTTACTTTAAAACAACCCGGAATCCTTGGAACTTATCGAAAGTTCCTGGTGGTTCTTCAGGTGGTTCTGCTGCAACCGTTTCTGCAGGAGGCGTTTTAGCTGCCTTAGGAACGGATACTGGTGGTTCAATTCGTCAACCAGCTTCATTCACTGGTGTCGTGGGGGTCAAACCTACATATGGCCGTGTGTCTCGTTGGGGAATCATCGCATTTGGTTCAAGTTTGGATCAAGTGGGTCCGTTCACACGTACAGTTAAAGATAATGCTGCTTTATTAAACTTAATTGCCGGTCATGATGAGCATGATATGACTAGTTCTGATAAAGAAGTGCCTGACTTTACTGCTGGTTTAGATGGTTCGGTTAAGGGCATGCGAATTGCTTTACCAAAAGAATATTTAGGTGAAGGCGTCGATGAAAACGTCAAAAAGGCCGTTTTAGATGCTGCCAATACATTCAAAGAACTTGGGGCCACTGTTGATGAAGTGTCCTTACCACACAGTAAGTACGGTATTGCTGCCTACTACATTATCAGTTCTTCTGAGGCTTCTTCCAATCTTCAACGTTTTGATGGGATTCGTTATGGATTCCGTGCAAAAGACGTCAAAAACTTGGAAGACGTTTATGTGCGTTCCCGTTCAGAAGGTTTTGGCGATGAAGTCAAACGCCGAATCATGTTAGGAACTTATTCTCTTTCAGCTGGTTTTTACGATGCTTACTTCCGTAAGGCTGCTGAAGTCCGAACTTTAATGATTAACGACTTCAAGAAGGTCTTTGAAGATCATGACTTCATTATTGGACCAACTGCACCAACCCCAGCATTTGGCATTGGTGAAGATTCCAATGATCCTAAAAAAATGTATATGAACGATGTGTTGACTGTGCCTGTTAATATGGCCGGTCTACCTGGAATGTCATTGCCTGCTGGTTTCAGCAATGGTTTGCCAGTTGGTTTGCAGATTATTGCCAAGCCATTTGATGAACAAACTTTGTACAAGGCAGGTTATGCTTTCGAACAGGCAACTGATTTCCATAGCAAAACCCCTGAGATTGGAGGAGACAAATAATGAATTTTCAAACGACAATTGGACTTGAAGTCCACGTGGAATTAAAGACGAATTCTAAAATTTTTAGTCCGTCTCCTGTAGAATTCGGGGATGATCCGAATGCAAATACTAACGTCATTGATTGGGGCTATCCTGGTGTTTTACCTACAACCAACAAAGGCGTAGTGGAGTCCGGAATCAAAGCTGCTTTGGCTTTGCATGCAGAAATTGAAAAACATAATCATTTTGATCGTAAAAACTACTTCTATCCTGATAATCCAAAAGCCTATCAAATTACGCAATCTGACAAACCCATTGCCCATGATGGCTGGATTGAAATTGAAGTTGATGGCGAAAAGAAGAAAATCGGAATTGCTGAAATGCATATTGAAGAGGATGCCGGTAAAAATACCCATAATCCAAACGGTTACTCCTTTGTCGATCTAAACCGTCAGGGAACGCCACTGATTGAAATCGTGTCGAAACCGGATATTGCTTCACCTGATGAAGCTTATGCTTACCTTGAAGCTTTGCGTCAACGCATCCAATTTACAGGTGTTTCTGATGTGAAGATGGAAGAAGGTTCCATGCGGGTGGACGTCAACATTTCGATTCGTCCTTACGGTTCTGACAAGTTTGGAACCAAGACTGAATTGAAGAACTTGAACTCCTTCAGTTACGTCCGTAAAGGGTTAGCTTATGAAGAAAAACGCCAACAACAAGTTCTGATGTCTGGTGGTACTATTCAACAAGAAACGCGTCGCTTTGATGAAGCAACTGGCCAAACTATTTTGATGCGGGTTAAGGAAGGGTCCGACGATTATCGCTACTTCCCAGAACCAGATTTGCCTGCCTTATCTATCAGTGATAACTGGATTCACAATATTGAAGAAGCAATGCCCGAAATGCCCGGTAAACGCCGTGCCCGTTACGTTAGTGAGTTAGGTCTTAAGGATTATGACGCCATGGTGCTAACCCAGACCAAAGAAATGTCTGACTTCTTTGATGAAACGGTCGCAAATGGTGCGGATGCAAAAATGGCAGCTAACTATCTGATGGGTGATGTGAATGCTTATCTGAATGATCAACAAGTTGATTTACAAGACACTAAATTGACACCGGCTAACTTGGCTGCGATGATCAAGATGATCAGTGATGGCACAATTTCAACCAAGATTGCTAAAAAAGTTTTCAAAGCGTTGACAAAGGGTGAAGAACCAGTTGCCTGGGTTAAGAGTAAAGGCTTGATCCAATTATCAGATCCTGCCCAATTACAACCAATTATTAAAGGCATCGTGGATGATAATCAGCAATCCGTTGACGATTTTAAGAATGGTAAAGATCGGGCTGTTGGCTATTTAGTCGGTCAAGTGATGAAACAGACTCATGGCCAAGCCAATCCAAAAGTTGTTAACGAGCTTTTGATGAAAGAATTAAATAATCGTTAATCAGATTTTCTCGGAGGAACCAAAATGCAAAGAAGAGCACGCGTCATTTATAATCCAACTTCAGGGCGTGAAATCTTAAAACAAAATATGATCGACATTTTGAGTGTGTTTGAGGAGGCCGGCTTTGAGTCTAGTGCTTATGCCACAACTCCTGAACCGAATTCTGCTCAAAATGAAGCCCGCCGAGCGGCCAAAGCTGGGTTTGATTTAATTGTGGCGGCCGGTGGTGATGGCACAATCAATGAAGTCGTGAACGGAATCGCGGATCTGCACTTTCGGCCGATGATGGCGATTATTCCTGCTGGTACAACCAATGATTATGCCCGTGCCCTGAAGATTCCTCGGGAAGATCCTGTAGCGGCTGCCAAAGTCGTCTTGAAGGATCAACGAATTAAAATGGATATTGGTAAGGCTGGCGACAATTATTTTATTAACATTGCTGCTGGTGGATTGCTGACTGAATTGACCTATGATGTCCCATCCAACATGAAAAGTATTTTTGGCTATTTAGCTTATTTAGTGAAGGGCGCAGAGTTGTTGCCCCAAATTAAACCGGTTGATATGGACATTGAATACGATGGCGAACATTTTAATGGTAAAGCCTCAATGTTTTTCTTGGCTTTAACGAATTCAATTGGTGGTTTTGAACAAATTGTGCCGGATGCTTCGCTAGATGACGGTCGATTTACGTTGATCATTGTGAAGGCTTCAAACTTAGTTTCGATTCTGCATTTGATGGTTAAAGCGTTGAATGGGAATCATATGGATGATCCGCGCATTATTTATCGCAAACCAAAACGTGTCAAGGTTAATCCAGTCAATGATCGCGTCATGGTCAATATTGATGGCGAGTACGGTGGGGATGCGCCAATGGTGTTTAGAAATTTGCATAAACACATTGAGATGTACGCAAACCTTGATAAGATTCCGGATGACGCTTATAATTTACCAGAGCCAGGGGTCGCAAAAGCTGAAGAGAACTTTGTCAAACAAGTTAAGAATTTGCCTGACGAAGATGAAGATTAAATTTTAAGAAGCCGTCCTTGAATGTGAGGTCTTTGATACCCATAATTCAATGGGACGGTTTTGTGATAGTTACTTGAAAAAGAAAAATGAGGACAAATATGAAATTTAAAGCACCAGTTACCAAAAATGAAACGTACGATGTGACGATCATTGACTTGACTTATCAAGGGATGGGCGTTGCCAAAATTGAGGATTTTCCAATCTTCGTGGCAAACGCTTTGCCTGGCGAAGAGATTGCTATGAAAGTAATCAAAGTAGCTAAGTCTTATGCCTTTGGTCGTGTCCAAGCATGGAAATCTAAGAGCCCAGATCGGGTTGAGCTTAAGGATAAAGAATATACCCAAACCGGGATTGCACCTTTACAGCATTTGGCTTATCCTGCCCAATTGGAATTTAAACAACATCAAATTCAAGAGTTATTTTATAAAGTTCATTTAGATGATATTGAAGTTAGTCCAACAATTGGAATGGAAAAACCTTATGGTTATCGAAACAAGGCCCAGATCCCGGTTCGCAGTGTAAATGGTCAGTTAACAACTGGGTTTTATCGCCGTAACAGCCATGATTTGGTACCGATTGAAGATTTTTACATCCAAGATCCTGAAATTGACAAGGCTATCTTGGTGGTTCGTGATATTTTACGTAAATATCATACAGCACCATACAATGAAACCAATCATACTGGTGTGATTAAAACGATCATGGTGCGTCGTGGCCATTACTCTCACGAAATGATGATTGTGTTGATTACACGGGCAAAAAAAATTCCGATGAACTTCGAGATTGTGGAAGAAATTCGCAAACAACTTCCTGAAGTTAAGAGCATTATTCAAAATGTGAACCCCGCTCAGACCAACGTCTTGATGGGTAAGGAAGAAAAGATTTTATGGGGTAGCAGTGTGATTCACGACACCTTACTTGGTTTGAAATTTGCGATTTCGGCCGATTCATTCTATCAGGTGAACCCAGTTCAAACTGACAAATTGTACGATCTGGCGATTCAAAAGGCCGGTTTAACCGGTAAAGAAACTGTGATTGATGCTTATTGTGGAATCGGAACGATTTCGTTAGCCGTGGCTAAACATGCCAAAAAAGTTTACGGTGTCGAAGTTGTCGAGAAAGCCATTCAAGATGCCAAAATCAACGCTAAGTTGAATGACATTCATAATGTGAAGTTTTCGGTTGGTAAGGCTGAAGAAAAAATGGCTGATTGGCAACACGATGGCTTGCAACCCGACGTGATTGTGGTGGACCCACCGCGCAAAGGTTTAGCACCCGAGTTTATTACGGCTGCTGCAGAAATGGCACCAAAACGGATTGTCTATGTGAGTTGCAACCCATCAACTTTGGTTCGGGATGTGCAAACATTTATGGATAATGGCTACCATGTTTCTCAACCAGTTGTGCCTTTGGATCAGTTCCCCCAAACACCTCACGTGGAATCTGTGACGGTTTTGGAACAAGATAAATAGTACTTTAATTTATTAAAAAGAGACAGATGACCACTTAATTCAAGGCTATTAAGCTTTAAATTAAATGGTCATCTGTTTTTTCATATTTATTGACGATAATATTTTTTAGTCAAATAGTACACTGGAACCCCAAGTAGAGTTACTATCATCCCAATCATAGCTAGTTCAAACTGGGTCACGATCGTGGTTATTAATATAAACAAGCCACCCACAATGGCAATTATCGGAATTACCGGATAGCCGGGAACCCGATACGGCCGTTTCAAATCTGGTTCGCGTTTTCGCAAAATAAATACGGCAATAAAAATTAGCAGACTGAAGATCCACATGACAAACACAATCATATCCGTCAAAAGATCAAAGTTGCCCAGAAACATCATGAGAAGAGCAATTGCAAATTGTAAAATACCGGCACCAAATGGCGCAGCAGTGTGCTTGCTGACTTTACGAATAAAGCCACTGAATGGTAAGGTCTGCTCTTCGGCCATTGAGAGAGGAACCCGCATACCAGTCATCGTATAACCATTAATGGCACCATAAACTGAAATCAAGATTCCAATGGTGACCAATTTACCACCCATCACGCCAAACAATTTAATTGCAGATTCAGATGCCGCATTTAAATTGCCGGCAAGGTGCGAAATGGGGAGGGTTTTTAAGAACACTAAATTGATTAAGGTATAAATAATTGTAATGAATGCTAATCCCCAGCCAATCGCTCGTGGGAGATCTTTTTCAGGATGTTTCATTTCACCCGCAATTGCACCGACACCTAACCAGCCATCGTAGGCAAACATGGTTGCTAACAAGCCACTAGAAAATGCTGAAAATAGACTTGTATGTGCAGAAGCAGTTGGTAGTAAATCCAAATTTGTGGAACTCGGCGCGAATAGGCCCACTAACACAATAATGGCTATCGGAATGAGTTTAAAAATCAAGGCCATTGATTGAAGGCGACCAGCTGCTTTGGTTCCCAAAAAGTTGATTAGTGTAATGGATAAACCGGCCAGAATTGCTACTGGTAGTTGAACAGAATCCCTTAAGTGCAGTAGCGCTACAATTTGGGTTCCAAACACAATCGATAAAGCAGCAATGTTAGCTGGAAAATAGATCAGGCTTTGAGCCCAGCCAAATAAATAAGCTGGCAGTTTGCCATAGGTGTATTCCAAATACTTGACCGCACCACCAGTTAAAGGAAGCGCTGCGGCCAGTTCCGCGCTTGTGAGCCCTGCACAAATAGTCAACAGACCGCCAAGTACCCACGCAATTAGGGTTATGCCCGCGGACTGGGTTGCGCTCACTACGCTAGCAACTTTGAAAAATACCCCGCCGCCAATAACAGTCCCCATGACCGTTGCGAGGGCAGTAAAGGTGCCAACTTCTTTTTTTAATCCGTCGTTTTCCTGTTGCATCAGAATGCCTCACTTTTTTCAACAATTCTTTCATTATAGCAGAAGACACCATGAGGACAAACGACAAACTCATCAAAAATGGAAATGGTGTACAATAGGGAAAACGGAAGTAGGGGATGAATTGATTTGGCTAAGCAAGATATCAAACCGATTTATAGTACCACCTATAAACATAAACGAAACTGGCATTGGCGCAGATGGCTGGCACTGTTACTAACTATTTTACTGGTAGTAGCGGGCATCACCGGCTGGCATTTTTGGCAACAATACCAAACTCAAGCTTTACAGAAATATCCAGTTCGGGGCATTAGCGTATCTCAGACGGATGGGTTCGTTGATTTTCAAGCCGTTCAAAAGGCTGGGATGAAGTTTGCCTATTTAAAAACAACAAGTGGGACAACGTATTTTGATGATGATTTTGCGGCAAATTATGATCGTATTCAAGGGGCGGATTTGAAAGTTGGCGTTTATATGATGTTTAGCTTCAACAAATCTGCTAAAGAGCAGGCAAAATACTTCATTAAAATGGTGGGTCACAAAGTTGGTAATTTGCCAATCGCGATTCAAGTTCAATACTATGGCAACTATGAGGATAATCCGCCGAATAGTGCGAAACAAGGCAAACAGTTACGTGAACTGACAAACGAGCTTGCTAATTACTATACCGCGCCATGTATTATTTGGACGACACCGACAATTGCAAACAAGATGATTACACCATATTTATCGGATAGTCGACAATGGTTGATCGTGGACGGGGCTAGTGAGCTAAACAAACTGAAAATAACGAAACAAACTGAATTCGTGCAATACAGTGATGCAGCTGACTTAACTGTTTCTGGGCAAAAAATTAAGTTTGTCACTTCTGTGTTTACCGGGAAGAAACAGACCTGGCAAGAAGTTGAATAATTTTAGAAAATAATAAAACGATTGCGGCAAGCATAGGAGCTTGCGTGGCAATCTTTTTTTTGTGTGGTGGATTGTTTCCTAGCTTTATAGCCGAAATGTGTTCCGCAAGGCAGCTTTCTCCGTAGCTAATGCTCAGAAGCTATTCGCCTTGCTCCACACTCTATTTTGTTACCTTATAATTGCCCCTCAAAATCGGGTACGTCTCATTCTCCGTCTCATCATAAATCGATACCGGACGCTCATCATTCGCTCTTATTCGAATATGGTACCCGTAACTATCCAGAAAAGTGATGGTATACTTATCCCAATTTTCAACCTTAGCCTTAATTGGCCGGTTATCAATCAGTAAATCAAAATTTGGTCGAATTTCAATTGTGTGGATCCGTCTCGAATCATTTGTACGATAATTCCAGGTGCCCACGAAAAACAAAGGATTCTCTGGTTTTTCTGAAACGTCATTTTCGTGCAGTTTCCTTGAGGCCAAAATGCCCGTGACAAATGACGCTGCAAACAATCCAATACTTTTAAGCTTCACCATCATCAAATCCTTTCCGATAAAAATTTCTACTCTAAGAATAGCATTTTTATACGGCAAAAGCATGTAATTCTAATTAAACTTTACCGATTTTTAGAATGGATCGTCCTTTTAAATATACTTACCCTAGAAACACTGATAAAATAGGAAATGAAGAATCAAAATTGGAGGGCGGATTATGATTAAACTGGGAATTATCGGAACAAATTGGATTACACAGCAGTTTGTCGATGCGGCTCATGCCACTCAAGAATATAAATTAACCGCTGTTTATTCACGGACTATTGAAAAAGCAAAAGAATTTGGTGAACCAAATGGCGCCACCATCTTTTTGGATGACTTAGAAACATTTTTTGCCAATGACGACATTGATGCTGTCTACATTGCTTCACCCAACAGTTTGCACTTTGAACAAGCCAAATTGGCTATTGAACATGACAAATCAGTCATTATTGAAAAGCCAATTGTTTCAAACATCAAACAAATGGAGACGTTACGCCAAACGTTGGAACAACATCCGCAATCACGGTTGTTTGAAGCTGCTCGGCAAATTCATCAACCAAACTTTAAAGTCGTTGAGGATCAAATTGCCAAACTTGGCCGGGTTCAAGGTGCAACGCTAACTTACATGAAGTATTCGAGTCGTTATGACGCTGTTTTGGCAGGTAAAGAACCCAACGTTTTCTCGTTGAAGTTTGCCGGTGGTGCTTTACAAGATCTTGGTGTTTACGTGGCTTATGATGCAGTCGGTTGGTTTGGAATGCCAGATGATGTGACCTATTATCCATCTCTGGAACCTACCCGGGTTGACGGCAAGGGAGTCGCAATTTTGAGTTATCCCGAATTTGATGTCACGTTGAACATTGGCAAAACCAGCAATTCTTATCTGCCATCCGAAATTTATGGCCTGAAAGATACGATTGTGATGAATAATCCAGCTGATTTGGAAACGGTTAGCTATCATGATGCTGTGGGGCACGAAACTTTGATTAGTGAAAAAGTTGCGGATAATCCGATGGTCGATGAAGCCAAAGATTTTGCCCGTGTCATTAATGATCCGCAAGACAAGTCCAATGACCAAGATTACTGGAAATGGCTTGATTTAAGTCAAAACGTCAACAAGTTATTGTATAACCTCCGTCAATCCGCTAAAATTGTTTTCCCGGATGATAATCAATAAATAGACAGGTAAGGGGAAAAAATGGATAGGGTATTCGAACAATTTTTTCAAAAACAAGGATTCAAAGCTCAAACGGCGATTCAAAAGGCCGTTTATGAGCCATTAAAGGAAGACCGCTCGTTAATCGGATTAGCCCCAACCGGTTCTGGTAAAACACTCGCGTTTGCCGTGCCGTTGCTAGAGAAGACCGTTCCTGGTGGCAGTACACAGATTTTGATCTTATCACCTTCCCAAGAATTAGCGGTGCAAACCACGGATGTCTTCCGTCAGTGGGGGGCCGTGAACAACATTAAAGCCACTTCACTAACCGGTGGCGCAAACATGCAACGCCAGATTGAACGACTTAAAAAGCATCCGGAGGTGGTTGTCGGAACGCCTGGACGGATGCTATCACTGATTCATGAAAGTCGTTTGAAGCTTAAAGATATTCAGACGATCGTTGTGGATGAGGCGGATGAGTTGCTAAACGGTGAAACGCTAGATGAAGTCCGTGAAATTGTGATGAGTGCCCCTGTTGATGTCCAGCTGGCATTCTTCTCTGCAACCCAGGCCAATACTGCGGAAAAACTATCTGAAATTTTCGGCGTGGACGTTGAACAGTTTGATGTGCGCCAAACGGACGACACACAAGGTGAAGTGATTCACGGGTTAGTCCGGGTGGCTTCGAATAAAAAGGTGACTTATTTACGGCGTTTAGCTAAACTCAAACATTTTCAAGCGTTGGTTTTCTTCAATCATGTGTCCACTTTGGAACATGTCGCTGCTGAATTAAAACACCAACACATTTCGAGTGTGAAGTTAGCCGGGCACCAAGTCCAAACGGAGCGGGCAACTGCCATGCGACTTTTCCGTAAAGGGGATGCCAAGTTACTGTTAACGACAGAAATGGCTGCGCGAGGATTGGATATTCCCGATTTGCCAGCCGTTGTTAATTTTGATTTACCTCAAGATGCAACTGCCTATACGCATCGAAAGGGTCGAACAGGTCGAATGGGTAATGAAGGCATGATTGTGAACATGGGTGATGATCATGATTTGCGTGATTTGCGTAAACTGGTGCCAAGTGTGACATTCAAACCGTTGTTCTTACTTCATGGCAAACTCACGGACCAAAGAGAAGTCTTGACTGATGATGAGCCAGAAAGTAGTGAGGCAAAGGCTACAGAAGCTGTGATCACCAAGCCAAGTGTAAACAGCAACGAAACTGTGACTTTGTATCCAATGCCTAAAAAGGTGGTTAAGAAACGTACCACGAAACCCAAACCAGCTAAACCAGCGTTTGTTGGTGGCAAACCGAAGAAAAAGATTAATCATAAAAAGCATTCTAAGAAAAAGGGAATGCGGCATAGAAATATTGAAAGATTTGAATAAGGAAGTAAACAAAATGACAACACCATTAAAAACTTTAACAATTGCCGGCAGTGATACAAGTGCGGCTGGTGGGATGCAAGCAGATTTAAAGACCTTTGAGGAATTTGGTACTTATGGAATGGTCGCCTTAACTTGTATTGTGACCATGGATCCCGAAAATTGGAATCATCATGTGAACCAAGTCGATCCTCAACTTTTAAAAGATCAATTAGCAACCGTGTTTAGCGGTGGTAATCCAGATGCAATGAAGACAGGGATGCTTGGCGATCAGACTACAGTTGAAATTGCGTATCATGCGATTAAAGATCATCAGTTAAAAAATGTGGTGATTGACCCCGTGATGATTTGTAAAGGCGAGACTGATGTCTTGAATCCGGATGCAGCTAATGCAATTCGTGATTTATTGATGCCACTTGCAGATGTAACCACTCCTAATTTATTTGAGGCCGGGGTCTTATCTGGAATGGGCACGTTGCATGATTTAGATGAAATGAAACAGGCTGCTAAAAAGATTCATGAACTCGGTGCGAAAAATGTCGTGGTTAAGGGTGGCAAGGGCTTAGATAGTGCTGAGGCTGTGGATGTCTTTTACGATGGTCAGACATTTGAAACCTTATCTTCTAAAAAACAGGCTACTGATCGCAATGCTGGTGCTGGTTGTACGTTTGCAGCGGCGGTTGTTGGTGGCCTCGCCAATGGCTTGAGTGTTGCGGATGCAGTTCATCTGGCAAAGAAGTTCGATACGGCCGCTATTCAAAATGGTTTTGATTTGAATAAGTTCCTTGGCCCAGTCTTCCATCCAGCGTACCGAATGCAAGAAGTTGGTAAACTTGTATAAAAAGTAAAATAATATATTTTTCGGGAAATCGTTTGCGGGTAAATATAAATAACGATTTCTTTTTCTTTATTACTAGAAAACGAATAAAATAGGCATTGCATGCATGCTAATAAAATGATAATGTATAACTTGAATGTGGTAAAATTTAAAAGCGGAGACAATCTATATGAAAAAATTTTTACTCTGGTTTTTTTCAGTTATTGCAGTGTTATTAATTTTTGGTGTTGGATGTTTTGTATTGGCCAAGTACAAGACAAACAGCATGGCACATCGTTATTACGAAAGATTTTTTGAGAAATCTGTAAGTAATAATCTGAAAAATGATAAATTGACTGAGGCTGTTTATACAGTTCCGGTAGCTGCCAAAACCGATATGAATGCTAAGAAGGTTGATTCAGCTTTAAAAGCTAATAATTTGGTTGGCTCGGTGGCAGTTATTCGAAACGGTAAATTAAGTTATGTGACATCGCGAGGGCAAAGTAAGTATCCAAATGGTGCTAAGAACACTGAGAATACGATGTATCAAATTGGATCTGCACAAGACTTGATTACAGCTGCATCAGTGATGTATTTGAAAGAGCACGGTAAACTTAGCTTAAGCGACAAGTTAAGTAAGTATTATCCGGAAATAAGCCACGCTAAACATATTACGGTAGACCAATTACTGAATATGACTTCTGGATTAAGTACAATTACTAATGCTAAAGCAACTGAAAGTTTTCCAACCTTACTTTCATGGAATGAGCAACATGTTGTCAGCAGTGGGGTAACCGGAAGTTATGATTATAAATCTGTCAATTATGTACTGTTAGCTGGGATCATTCAAAAAGCTAGTGGTCAGCCATATCGAGAATTCGTTAAAGCTCATTTGTTGGATAAGTTAAGTCTGAAACATAGTGGTTTTGCCCTAAATGATGATCAACGTCGTAAATTAGCTACCCCCTATGAAGATAGCTATTCAGGTGGTAAAACGGCTACAACGGGGATGACTAAACTACAGAGTACGAAGCTTGGTCCGTATCAGATGTATATGAGCGTTAAGGACTTGACCACCAGTTACTTCTATATATTAAGTGGTAAGTTGATTAGTAAAACTAATGTAAAAGAGTTAACCCAAACTGCTAGCTCAAAATTCTCCGGTGGTGTTTATCCGAGTGATACCGGATTTACCGTGCATGGACAATTAGGCGGTTATCAAGACAGCATTCAAATTGATACCAAAAAGCAGAACGGTGTTTTCTTGTTAACCAATTATGTACCAACAGGAATTAAGAATACCCAAACGGCACCAATTATTTATAATAAGGCATTTGAATAGACAAGTTGGAGGAACTTATGGATCAAACAGGTAGTAATAACGTCGTGACTTTTAGTGAGATTTTATTAACATTACGTAAACACATCAAATTAATATTGAGTACCACCGTTATCATCACAGCATTGGCCGCAGTCGTGACCTTCTTTGTGATGACTCCCAAGTATAGTGCCGGGACCCAGATTTTAGTTAATAGAAAATTAAGTAGTGATATGGCTGCAGCCCAGTTACAAACTACGCAGGCTGATATTGCCATGATTAGTACATATAAAGATATAATTACGAGCCCGGTGATTCAGGACACGGTTAAAAAAGAAACTAAGAACTTACCCGGGTCTGCTGATAGTGCAGTGAGTGTGGCAACTGAAACAAATTCACAGGTTTTTACGGTTAATGTGACCGCAACTAATCCTAATACTGCAGCTTCTGTGGCCAATAAAACGGCTAATACGTTTAAAAAGAAAATCGTAAAGATGATGAGTATTAATAATGTCACCATTGTTTCTAAAGCAACTGCAGACTCTAGTCCAGTTTCACCAAAAATTAGCATTAATTTATTAGCCGGGGTTGTTCTTGGGTTGATCTTAGGCGTGGGCTTAGCCTTCATAAGTGAGTTCAATGATAAGACAGTTAAGGATGAGGCCTTTTTAACGGATAACTTAGGTTTAACAAGCTTAGGAATTGTCAATGAAATCAGTCAAAAAGATGTTGATCGTCAAATTCGTGAACAATCAAATGGTACGACTATTGAGAGAACGAATAAAATGCGACGAAGGGTTTAGGTGAGAAAATGCCATTATTTAGAAAAAAACGTAAATTAGACAATGAAAGCTTAAAACGTGGTGTTGGGTTAGTTACCGTTACAGATCCAAATTCCGTCGTGTCTGAACAATTTCGAACGGTTAGAACAAACGTTCAATTTTCTTCAGCCGAAAAAAAGCTACAGTCGATTGTGATTACGTCTTCGGAACCTTCAGAAGGAAAATCTACAGTTAGTTCAAATTTAGCAGTTGTATGGGCTAAACAAAAGCAAAAAGTTGTTCTGGTTGATGCCGATTTACGACGACCAACGGCGCATCGGACTTTTAATTTGTTGAATGCAGCTGGCTTATCAAGTTATTTAACGAATAATGCAGTATATGAAGAAATTATTCAAAAGACTGATATTCCTAATTTAAGTGTGATTAGCAGTGGACCAGTGCCACCTAATCCGGCAGAACTTTTAGATTCACACCATATTAGTACGTTGTTAGAACGCTTAGCTTCAGAATATGACATGATTATTGTTGATGCCCCACCGATTAACACGGTAACTGACGCGCAATTATTGGCTAGCAAGGTAGATGGCGTGGTTCTGGTAGTTCCTCAAGGAATTGCGGAAAAAGGTAGCGTTACGCATGCAGTTGAACAGCTAAAAACGGTCCATGCCAAGTTGCTAGGAACGGTTATGAATCGTTTCAAGGCCGACAAAGCTCCAGGTTACTACGGTGGTTACTATGGTGGCGATTACGGCGGTTATTATGGAGTAGATGATAAAGATGATTGATTTGCATTGTCATATTTTGCCTGGTATCGATGATGGCTCTCCTGACATAGAGACCTCGTTAAAGCTGGCAAAAGTAGCAGTTGAACAAGGCATCACGCACATGTTATTGACACCGCATCATATGGATGGCGATTACTTAAACCATAAAGCAGATGTTGTTGAAAAAACAAGGACTTTTCAGGAAGCATTGGATCGTAATCAGATCAGATTGACAGTTTTTCCTGGACAAGAAGTGCACATTACTGGTGAATTGATACAGGCCATTGATCGTGATGATATTTTGTTTGCAGATGAGAGCAATCGTTATTTGATTTTAGAGTTACCGCATAACGAAGTGCCTGAATATACGGAAAAGATGTTGTTTGCTTTACAAACGCGTGGAATCACACCGGTTTTGGTTCATCCAGAACGTAATCAGGGATTTATGCAGGATCCGGACAAACTATATGAGTTTGTTTCTCAAGGCTGTTTAACTCAGTTGACTGCTAGTAGTTACGTTGGGGTGTTTGGAGAACACGTTCAGAAGTTTACTGAACAAATTATTGATGCTGGGTTGGGATTTGTGTTTGCCTCAGATGCCCATAATCTTAAGGGACGAAACTTTAAGATGACACAAGCATTTGAAAAACTCGAAAAAAATAAAAGTAAACGGTTTGTTGAGATTTATCAAGAAAATGCAAAAGGAATTATTAATGGGGATGATGTGATCTTGGGAGAGATTCATCATGTTCATGATAAAAAGAAGAAGTTTTGGTTTTTTTAATACACAGGTTGTTTGGAGGACAAATCAATGAGTAAAGTTTTGGTAACTGGTGGGGCCGGATTTATTGGATCAAATTTGGTTGATAATTTAATAACAGGTGGTGACCAAGTTATAGTGGTTGATGATCTATCAATGGGCTTGGCTACGAATCTACCCAAAAGTCAGCAGATAAAGTTTTATCAAAAAAGTATTACCAATCATGAGTTTATGAAGGAACTATTGTTAAGAGAAAAATTCGATTATATTTATTTGCTAGCAGCAGTTGCAAGTGTTGCAGATTCAGTAGAGAGACCTTATGAAACACATCAGATTAATCAAGAGGCTAATATATACATATTAGAAATAATTAGGAAGTATCATTTAAAAATCAAAAAGTTACTTTTTTCTTCTTCAGCGGCAATTTATGGAAGTAACTCAGAATTACCAAAAAAGGAGAATTCCATTGTAGACCCACTGACACCTTATGCAATTGATAAATTTTCTACAGAGCGATTTGTGATTGATTGTGGCAAGCTTTATGGAATTCCAACTGTGGCAGTAAGATTCTTTAATGTTTATGGGCCAAGACAGAATCCTAAATCACCATATTCAGGCGTGCTTTCTCTGATTTCACAGGCTATTATACACCGATCAACTTTTACTATATTTGGTGACGGAACACAGACGAGGGATTTTGTTTTTGTAGATGATGTTGTTCAAGCAATTGTCCTTTTGACAAAAGAAAGTGAGATTGTTCATCAGGTATTTAATGTGGGATCCGGTGAACATGTGTCACTTTTGCAAGTGATAAACGCCTATGAAATCATTGCTGGAGTTTCACTTAGGATTGTTAACCGACCTCAAAGAGTTGGGGATATAAAAAATTCATATGCTGATATTGATAAACTGATGGAAGTCGGGTATAAACCGATATTTGATATTTCTAAGGGCTTGAAATTGTATTGGGAGTCATTGAAAGATTAGGGGAAAACCATGGGAGAAAATTTAAAAAATTATACAACTACGATTAATAACAGTTTTGTCGAAAAAATAAGTGAACCAGTAAGAACTAAATATTTACCATTAAAGCGTTTGTTTGATATTGTTTTTGGAACTTTATTATTCATACCCAGTTCAGTAGTAATCCTGGTTTTCATGATTTTAGTAAGGTGGGAAACACCAGGCAAGTGCTTTTATAGTCAAAAAAGAGTGGGCTTGATGGGCAAACCAATCGTGGTAACTAAGTTGCGATCAATGTATTCTAATGCTGAAAGTAAATCTGGGGCTATTTGGGCAAAAAAAAATGATGATCGAATAACTAAAGTAGGGCATTTTATGCGAAAAACACGAATAGATGAGCTTCCGCAACTCTTGTCGGTGATTAAGGGAGATATGAGTTTAATTGGGCCACGCCCAGAAAGGCCACAATTTACGGAAGAATTTTCACACGAATATCCAGGATTTGAACAACGTCTAAGAATTAAACCAGGTCTAAGTGGTTATGCACAAGTACATGGTGGTTATGATATTGATCCTGGCAAAAAATCACAACTTGATCAGCATTATATTGATAATATTGGATTGAAAATGGATTGCCAAATTTTTATTGATACTATCAAAATCGTGGTTACAGGTGATGGTGCCCGTTAAAAAAGATGGAGTAAAATTTATGCATAATGATTGTCTTAGTTTGAGTATCGTTACATTCAATAATGAAAAAAAAATAGAAAAGCTAATTAGTAATCTAACTGAAATATTAAATGGAAATATTTCATACAAATTGTATATTATTGATAATGGATCTACTGATCAAACGCAAATGTTAGTAAAAAAAATCAAAAAAAATAATAAAAATATTGTTTTTTTTGATAAAAAAGAAAATTTAGGTTTCGGCTCTGGACACAATAGTATCATTTCTTTTTTGAAGTCTTCATATCACATTGTACTTAATCCAGATATCCAGATTTCCTCTTTTAAAGAAATAGAAAAAATGATCAATTATTTAGAAAAAAACAGGAATGTTGGACTATTATCTCCACTCATTTTAAATGAGGATGGCTCAATTCAGAGACTTTATAAGTATAATCCCACAATTTTTGATTTGTTCATTAGGTTTGTTTCACCTAATTTTTTTAAAAAAAGACAGGAATGGTTCTATCGGTTAGATTCCGGATATAATAAAATTGGTCATATAGATTATGCAAGTGGTTCTTTTATGATGTTTAGGACGAGCATTTTTAAAAAGATAAATGGATTTGATGAACGTTATTTCATGTATATGGAAGATGCGGATATTACTCGCAAAGTGAATAGGATTAGTGACGCAGTTTTTTTTCCGACCAGTGCTGTCACCCATGAATGGCAAAGAGCAAGTCACAAAAAAATAAAGTATATTCTTATATCCATTGAGAGTATGTTAAAATACTTTAACAAGTGGGGATGGAAGTGGTATTGATTATTTGTATAAGTACTTATAGAGCTGGTGTAGAAGCAATACTGTTATACGTATCTTTCAATATTTTTTAGCAATAACACAATTGCTTTTTTTATTTTAGCGAGGTAAGGTATACCTTTTCTGAAAAATAGAAATATTATTAAAAATTAAATGATAATATCTAAATAAAAATTCAGTGTAACAAATTGTAGAAAATTTAAGAACAAATAGTAATGTCAAGGATTATTATTTTTTTTATAATTAATGGTATTCATTAAGATGATGTATTATGAGGTTGATAAATTGTGATTCCGGTATAAAATTGGAGACTAGAATAATATCTGATATATTCAATTTTAAAATTTGAGCTTTGTAGTTCGAATTGTTTGTACATTTAGCTGGAAAGAATAGGGAAGATTTTAAATGAAAATAGTAGTGAATGACATTGTTGCGGTTCCTGATGGTGGAGGAGTTTTTTCAATATTAGAAGACTTCTATAAAAAAGTAGTTAAAAATGATAGTAAAAACGAGTGGGTATTTTTGTTATCAGGATCATATTTTGAAGAAACTGATAATGTGAAAATTTTGACGTTTCCAGAGATAAAAACTAATTGGTTGAAAAGATTAACTTTTGAAATTATTACAGGAAAAAAAGTTATAAATCTCTTAAAACCTGATGTTTACTTATCATTACAAAACACTATGACGATTGGTGTGGCAAGTCGAAGAAAAATAGTTTATTTGCATCAGCCACTTTCATATCAAAGGGAGATCAGTTTTTCTTTCTTTAAAAAAAGTGAGAGAAATCTGGCAGTTCATCAAAAAATTATCGGTAAATTTATAAACTGGACTTTAAAGAAAACTCAGCCAGAAATTATAGTTCAAACAGGTTGGATGAAGCGAGAAATTATTAGAGAAAAAATTGCAACTTCAACAAAGGTGAAAATAATTAAACCAAAAGGTTTTGAAAGAGAAAAATCTCAAAAAGTGAAATTAACAAATAGTTTCTTTTATCCAGCAAATATTAGATCTTATAAAAATCATCAAGTGATTTTTCGGGCTGTAAAAGAGTTGAATAAAATAGAAAAACAAAATTTTTCTGTCTTTCTTACTGGTGAAAAAAACGAATTCGAAAAGAAATATGTTTCTTTAAAAAACGTGTATTTTTTGGGGCATATATCTCGTGAAGAAGTCTTTAGGAGGTATGCGCAATCAGTACTAATTTTTCCGTCCAGAATGGAGACATTTGGGTTGCCTTTGGCAGAGGCTAAAGAGGTTGGAACCATCATATTTGCAGCAAATTTAGAGTATGCACATGAGGTGCTTGGAAATTATTCAAATGCATATTATTTTGATGCACAAAATAATAGTCAGTTGGTAGATCTGATGAGCAAATACTTAAAAGGTTCTTTAAAAAAAAAGCAAACAAGTGAATGTAAAAAAACAAATAATGATAATGATTTGCTGGAATATATTT
This sequence comes from Pediococcus parvulus, assembly GCF_007990205.1. GTDB lineage: Bacteria > Bacillota > Bacilli > Lactobacillales > Lactobacillaceae > Pediococcus > Pediococcus parvulus. The sequence goes on from NZ_BJWE01000002.1 coordinate 65,431, forward strand.
TAAGGAGAGACCCTAGTGAGTAGAGAAAAAAGAGCAGTAATTTTGTTGGCTGCGTACAATGGTGAAAAGTACATAGGTGCTCAAATTGATTCTATATTAAATCAGTCATTTAAAGATTTCGATCTTATAATAAGAGATGATTATTCGAATGATCACACAATGGAAATTTTAAAGCAAAGAGAGAGTCTTGATAAAAGAATTAGCATCTTGCAAAACAAAACTGAGGAACATGGTCAATTAAAAAATTTTGAATTTTTAATGAACCTAGAAAAAGTGAAAAATTATGATTATATATTTTTTTCTGATCAGGATGATGTTTGGAATGTTGACAAATTGGCAGTTTCTTTAAATTGTTTGCAAAAGATGGAGTCGAAATATAGAATGGTTTACACGAATTATTCTGTTTTTGGATCAGGAAAAGAAAGAATTAGATATAATGATGAAACATATTTCTTGAAAAACTTGCATGGATTATTAGTTCAAAACTGGATAATGGGATGCACTGTGGGGATAAATCAGAATTTAAATAAGATTGCAAAGAGTATTCCTAAGTCTGCAGATAATCATGATAACTGGATAGCAAATTTAGCTGCACTAATTGGATCTGTTGAGTACATATCAAATGTGACTATGAACCACAGAATTCATAATAATAACGTTACCCAAAATGTAAAAACAAAAACATTACGTGCAAGAGCTTTAAGAATTTGTTCTTTGATAAAAAATAAAAAAATCATTCAAAGAAAAAAAGTTGATTTTTGTAAAGCATTGTTAAAAAGCAGTATAGGAAAAGCAGTGAATGTGTCTCAGGAGAAAACTCTAATGGAGATGTTATTAATGATGAAGCACAGAACATTGTTAAACATTTTTAAGATGATAAAATTCAGGATACTTGGTGTAAATCGTATCCAAAGTTTCATAATTTACATTCTTTTGTTTGCATGAATGAGGTGTGATATTGATTAATCCATTAACATTGTATTCAGTATTTTTTTTGTTTGCTTTAGTATTAAATCTTCTGCATTGGTCTATATACTTTCCATCAATATCGGGTAAACTTTTGTTTTTTTTGTTAAGTACTATATTCGTTGCTTTATTTATAGGATTTCTACAAAAAGAAAAAATAAAAATGTTGACAAAAGGCAAAATAAATATATCAATAAAAATTATAAAATATTGCTTGGTATTTGTATTTTTTGTGACGATAATTGATGGAATATATAGTGGGGGGTTCCCTTTACTAGGTCAAGTTGATTATTCAACGTATGGAATGCCTATTTTACATCCGTTTTTAATTTTATTTTCAGAATCCTTATTTATATTAACTTTTAATACCTATTTAGTAGACGAACGGGCTGAGACGTTATTTCTTGCCATTCTTTTTTTTATTCCTCCAGTTGTTGCCTTGTCTAGAGGAACGTTTTTAATCGAGATTTTGATAGCGGTTTGGTGTTATGTATATACAAAAAAAATTAATTTAAAAAAAGGAATAACAATTTTTTTTATAGGTGTTTTCAGTGTCTATGTATTTGGTATTAGTGGAAACTATAGACTAAATAACCAAGTTGAAAATACTAGTGGAATTAAAAATATTGAAGATTCCACATTAATTAAGCAGGTTGGTGGTATAAATACTGATATTCTTGAGAAAGTTAACTTATCACCCCTTTATTGGACTTATGTTTATGCGGCCTCACCAGTTGCGAACCTACAAAAAACGGTTGATTCTTATGGAGATATCACAGAACAAAACACAAGAAAATTCTTTATTACACAATTTATGATGGATTTTTTTAGTAAACGAGTTTATCCAAATTATGCAAATGAGAAAAAAGCTAGTTCTTTAATGACACAGGTGAATAGTACGCTAACCGTAGGCACAGCTTATAGAGAAAGTTATATTTTACTTGGATGGCTAGGGTTGTTTTTCTTTGCAACTGGTATATTTCTTTTTGAGCTTATTTATATAAAGTTACTGTCTGCCTTTACACCTGAATTTGCAACTATTGGAATTGCAATTTTAAATTCGATATATTGTCTTTTGATTTTTTCTAATATGCTGGTTTACTCTGGAGTTTCAATGCTGTTAGTGTTACCTTTTGTCTTGAAGTTCTTGAAAATAATTCGGATTAATAAGAAAGTTTGAGGAAGTTCTATGTTTTTTTTACGTAATTTTGCTAAAGTTATCAGACCGATAATGTTTTTTTTTAGTGGATTTTTTAAAAAAGATCCAAAAATGATTGTATTAGGTGCCTGGTGGGGTGACAAATTAGCCGATAACTCCTTCTATTATTTAAAAGACCTTTTAACTAAGGATTACTCTAAAACGTATAAATTTGTTTGGATTGGCAAAAGTAATCTAAAAAAACAAGTTGAGAGTAGTTTTAGTGGAAGAGTAAAGTTCTGCAAAATTAATTCTTTAAAAAGTCTTGTATTTATTGCTAAGGCAAAATATGGATTTGTAAGTAATGGAACGGCAGATTTGGGTAGATTTGTACCTAATAAAGATATGATAATCATACAATTGTGGCATGGTTTTCCATTCAAAAGAATTGGAGCAGACATGCGAGGAGCTTCTAATGAAGGGAATAAAGCTTTTGAATTTTATTCGTTCTATCTTTCTACCTCTGAAGTAATGACAACACGTTTATTAAGTGCTTTTAGAAATTATGGAATTGATAGAAAAAAAATTATTGAAACTGGACAACCGAGAAATTTAGCTCTATATGAAAATAGTGAACTTAGAAAAAAATTGAACATAGCAGATAATAAAAGGATTGTAACATATTTACCAACATTCCGAGATAATTCAGATAAAACATTTGAATTTGCAAATATGGATAAAAATTTACTTTTGATGTTGGAAAAAAATAATATAGTAGTTCTAGAAAAACCACATCATCATAAATATAAAAAGATGGCAAATGAGCAGAATACCAGTGTCATAATACATGTGGATGATAAAGTGGATACCCAAAAATTATTGAAAATAACTGATATATTGATAACGGATTTTTCAAGTGTCTATGCCGATTATTTGTATCTAGATAGACCTATCGTTCACTTCTTATTTGACGGGCTTGATTATTTAAATAATGATCGAGGTTTGTACGAACAAAATTTTGATGAAGAATCTGCTGGTCCAATTGTATTTAACATTGAAAAGGTTATACAACTAATTATAAATAAAAATGAGTTAGAGAAATATAGTTATAAACGAGAAACTCTAAAAAATAGAATAAATCAGTATTCAGTTAAGGATTCAACAAATATTATTTCGAAGAAGGTTGGAATAGATAATGGTTAAAAAGATTGATTCTAACTTACTTTATAACGCCCTTTACCAACTTTTGTTAATTCTTGTTCCCATAATTACAACACCTTTTTTAGCTAGAGTATTAGGACCTACTGCCTTGGGAATAAATGGTTATGTAGGAGCAATCGCAGCTTTTGTTGGTAATTTTATGCTTTTGGGTCTTAATCAGTTTGGGGTCAGAACTATTGCCAGAACAAATAAGGATAAGCTTTCGGAAAGCTTCAGAGATTTATGGGGGACACAGCTGTTCTTTGGCTTTTTTTTGGTTGTATTATACATAATTCTTAGTTCTTTTTTATTGCCCTATAAATTCTTTTTAATTTTAGAGTTACCTTTCTTAATTGGATATGGACTAGATATTTCGTGGTTTTATATTGGAATAAGTAATGTGAAGAAGGTTGTGTTACGGAATGCAATAGTGAAAATTTGTTCACTCGTCTTTATTTTCATTTTTATAAGAGGTAGAGGAGATTTATGGAAATATGTTTTAATTAATAGTTTGGGAATGTTGCTTGCAAATTTTGTTTTTTTAATTGATATACACAAGACTGGTGTCTATTTAAAAAAATTAAATTGGAAAAAATTTGGTTTTCGTTTTTTTAAACCTTTATTATTTTTATCAATACCACTGGTAGCTGCTCAATTATATACAAATCTTGATAGTGCCTTGGTTGGAACGCTAGCGGGAGCTAGACAGCTAGCGTTTTATGATCAGTCACAAAAAATTGCAAGAATATTATTAGCGATGCTTACATCTACTAGTACGGTCCTTATGCCCAAAATGGCCAATTTAGATAAGGGCAATAATAGTGATAAATTAATGAAAATGTTTTATTTTTCATTAAACATCACATTGTTTGTGGCTTTAATATTTTGTTTGCTAATGATGATAAATACTCAAGTCTTTGTGCCGTTTTTCTTTGGGAATTCTTTTGTGGTTATGAGAAAGAACATGTATCTTGTAAGCCTAATTGTGGTATTTATTTCATATGGTAGCGTATTTTCATTACAATTTGCTTTGGCAAAAGGTCTATATAGAATTTATACAATTCCTTATATTGTTGGTGCAATTTTTAGCTTAACTTTTAATGCTTTATTGGATGGAAAGTTTGGTTCGTTAGGCGGCACATGGATACTTGTAATTACTGAATTTATTGTGTGCTTTTTACGAATTGTTCTGGTAAATCAATATGTAAGCTTTACAAATATTATTCATGATGAGTGGAAACAAGTGTTTTCTTTTATTGTAGTGTTGACATTAATGCATTATTTTAATTTTAATGTTTATCCCACAGTCGTTGCGATGCTGTTAAACTCTTTGGTCGGAATTGGATTGTTTTTGCTGATTTTATTAGTAGTGAAGGATAAAATAGTTTCGCGAGGAATAAATTTAATTTTAAAAAAATAAATGTGAATCTTAAATTAATAATAAGTTAAAATCGGAGGAAGATTTCTATGAAGGGTATAATCTTAGCAGGTGGTTCAGGTACGCGTTTGTATCCAATCACAGAAGCAATTTCAAAACAATTAGTTCCAATTTATGATAAACCAATGATCTACTATCCACTATCAACAATGATGTTAGCAGGCATTCATGATATTTTATTAATTTCAACACCACGTGATACGCCTAGATTTAAAGAGTTGTTGGGAGATGGTTCACAATTTGGAATTAATATTTCTTATAAGGTACAAGAAAAACCCAACGGTTTAGCCGAGGCCTTCGTATTAGGTGCTGATTTCATCGGTGACGATTCGGTTTGCTTAATTTTGGGAGATAACATTTATTATGGCAGTGGCTTGTCTGAACTTGTACAACGTTCAGCTAAAAAAAGTCAAGGTGCAACCGTTTTTGGTTATCAAGTAAATGATCCTGAACGTTTTGGCGTGGTTGAATTTGACAAAGATCATCATGTTAAATCCATTGAAGAAAAACCAGAACATCCCGCCAGCAATTATGCAGTGACGGGAATATATTTCTATGATAATCAAGTTGTTGAGATTGCTAAAAACTTAAAACCATCTCCTCGAGGAGAATTAGAAATTACAGATATTAACAAAGAATATCTTAAACGTGGACAGCTTGACGTCGAATTATTAGGACGTGGATACGCCTGGTTAGATACTGGAACGCATGAATCATTGCACGAAGCGTCTGGTTTTATTGAGACTGTAGAAAAACGACAAAACTTGAAAGTAGCTTGTCTAGAGGAGGTTGCTTATCGCATGGGATATATTGATAAGAACCAGGTCTACAAATTGGCACAACCATTGAAGAAAAATGATTACGGTCAATATCTGTTACGATTAATTCAGGAGGATAACTAATGGGAAAGTTAAAGATTACAACAACAAACTTACAGGATGTCAAAATTATTGAACCAGCTGTTTTTGGTGATCAACGAGGATTCTTTACAGAAACTTATTCTGAGCGTGATTTTAAAGAAGCTGGGATCAACTTTGATTTTATTCAAGATAACCAGTCACTTTCAAGTCAAGCTGGTGTTTTGCGAGGGCTGCATTTTCAACGTGGAAAAGCTGCACAAACAAAATTGATTCGAGTCGTTACTGGTGCTGTTTTGGATTTAATTGTTGATGTTCGAAAAGGATCTCCTACATATAAACAATGGGAAGGCTACATCATTTCTGCAAGTAATCACAGACAGTTGCTTGTCCCTAAAGGCTTTGCCCATGGTTTCGTGACCTTAACTAATGATGTTAACTTCTTGTACAAGTGTGATAATTACTACAATGCGGAAGCAGACGGTGGCTTTTCATTCAAGACTCCTGAGTTAGGAATTAAATGGCCAATTGATTTTGACCAGGCCATTACTTCTGAAAAAGATGCTAAACAACCAACATTTACTGAGTTTGAAAAGAATAATCCGTTTGTTTATGGTGAAATTTAGGAAGGACAGCTAAGATGAAGAATATTATTGTAACTGGTGGTGCAGGATTTATTGGCTCTAACTTTGTTCACTATGTAGTTAACAATCATCCTGATGTTAAAATTACAGTCCTGGATAAGCTCACTTATGCTGGTAATCGGGCAAATTTAGCAGGCCTTCCTGCAGATCACGTAAAATTAGTTGTGGGTGATGTTGCGGATGCTGAATTAGTGGATAAGCTGGTTAAAAATACTGATGCAGTGGTACACTATGCGGCTGAAAGCCATAATGACAACTCATTAATTGATCCCAGTCCGTTTATTCAAACTAATATTATCGGCACATACACGCTGATTGAAGCCTGTCGTAAATATGGTGTGCGTTACCATCACATTTCAACTGATGAAGTATTTGGAGATTTACCATTGCGTGAGGATTTGCCAGGCCATGGTGAGGGAGTGGGAGAAAAATTCACACCCGATTCACCATACAAGCCAAGTAGTCCTTATTCTTCATCAAAGGCAAGTTCAGATTTATTAGTTCGTGCTTGGGTGAGATCGTTTGGATTAAAAGCCACGATCTCTAATTGTTCCAATAATTACGGTCCTTATCAACATATTGAAAAATTCATTCCTCGTCAGATCACTAACATTCTAAGTGGTATTCGTCCTAAGTTATATGGGTCAGGTAAAAATGTGCGTGACTGGATTCATACAAATGATCATTCCCGTGCAGTTTGGTTAATTCTTAATGAAGGCAAACTTGGTGAAACCTATTTGATTGGCGCAGATGGTGAAAAAGATAATAAGACAGTTCTTGAGATGATCTTAAAGCAAATGGGACAACCAGCCGATGCTTATGATCATGTAAAGGACCGTCCAGGACATGATATGCGTTATGCAATTGATTCTACTAAGTTGCGTACTGAACTTGGTTGGAAACCTGAATTTACAGATTTCACAAAGGGATTGCAGGCAACCATTGATTGGTACACCGAACATGAAGATTGGTGGAAAGATGAGAAAAAGGCTGTTGAAAGTAAGTATGCAAAAAATGGCCAATAACAGTTAGCGGGTTAATCACCCGTTTTTTTGATAGAGGAGAAATTATAATGAATAATATTTTGATTACCGGTGCCAATGGACAATTAGGAACAGAACTACGTAATTTGTTGGATGAAAAGGGCATTACTTATGCCGCAACGGATACAAAAGAATTAGATATTACCAATAAACAGATGGTAAATGATTATTTTGAAACAAATAAGCCAGAGTTGGTTTTCCACTGTGCAGCTTATACGGCAGTTGATGCAGCCGAAGAAGAACCAGGCAAATCAATTGATGAGAAGGTTAACGTACTTGGTACCCAAAACCTGGCAACTGCTGCAGAGTCAGTGGGTGCAACACTAGTTTATATCAGTACTGATTATGTTTTTGATGGCAAAAATGCAGATATGTATGAGGAGATGGATCCTCAGAATCCGCAAAATGAGTATGGTCGAACTAAGTGCCTTGGTGAAAAGGCTGTTCGCGATACCATGAGTAAGTACTATATTATTCGTACGTCATGGGTATTTGGTAAGTATGGTAAGAACTTTGTGTATACTATGTTGAATCTTGCTAAAACACATGATGTGATCACCGTAGTGGATGATCAAGTAGGCCGACCAACTTGGACAAGAACTTTGGCTGAGTTCATGGTTTATGCGGTTGAACATAAAGTTGCCTATGGCACATATAACTTGAGCAATGATAATCAAGCCAATTGGTTTCAGTTTGCCACTGAAATTTTGAAAGATACGAAGACTGAGGTCAAACCAGTCAGTTCAGCAGAATATCCACAAAAAGCACATCGTCCAGAACATTCTGTTATGTCCTTAGAAAAAACCAAGGCAACTGGTTTTAAGATTCCAACCTGGCAAGAAGCATTAAAACAAATGATGTCAATCATTGATTAATTTTCAACACAATAGTGAGATTCCTCGCTATTTATACATATAAAAAAAGTTAAGTTTTTGAATTTTTAGTGAATTTTTTTTGCTAAAAGCATACAATGATATTAGTTAATTTCAGGAGGCGTCTCATGAGACATGAACATATACGAAAAAGACATACGGTAAGAAACATAATTTTGACAATTATTTTACTTCTTTTGGTTTCAGTGGGTGCTTATGCGGCTCGTAAGTATTATAACTTGAAGCATGCAGTAGACAATACATACCAAAGTGCGGGTATCAAGAAGTATCGAAACGCCAATTCAGAGATTCAAAGTAAGAGTCCAATTTCAATTTTAATTATGGGAACCGATACAGGAGCCCTAGGTCGTTCTTATAAAGGCCGAACAGATACAATGATGCTTGTTACGTTAAACCCGAAAACAAGCAAAACAACCATTACAAGTATTCCTCGTGATACAGGTGTTACAATCCCAGGTTATGAGAGTGAATCACCTTCGAAGATCAATGCAGCATATGCATTTGGTAGTGCTGGTACAGCAATCAAAACGGTGCAAGAAATGTTAAATGTACCTGTTGATTTCTATGCATTAATGAATATGGGTGGCATGGAGAAGGTTGTTAATGAAGTTGGTGGTGTGACACTAACACCGACTCTGAGTTTTAGTTACGAGGGTTATAAGTTCACTAAGGGCCAGTCTGTTCATATGAATGGAAAGAAGGCCTTGGCATACTCAAGGATGCGTTATGATGATCCTAAAGGTGATTATGGGCGGCAAACACGGCAACGAGAAGTTATCATGGCGATTATGAGCAAGTCCGGTTCGATTTCAGCCTTACTAAATAAGGACTTCTTAGATTCTATTTCAGCTTCAATGAAAACTGATTTGACGTTTAGTGATTTATCCGCGTTAGCACAAAATTATCGTGGGGCTAAAAAGACAGTTTCGCAAACCCATCTTCAGGGAACCGGCGAGACTGTTAATGGTCAAAGTATGGAAATCATGGCAAAGAGTGAGTTACAACGAGTCACAAACTTTAACCGTTCTAACCTTGGTTTGGCACATGCTAAAACCGGTAATATTGCATTGAACGTTTCTTCTAGCTCTACTTCGAATAGTAGTGTGGAGAACGATAATGTGAATGCTGGAAATTAATAAAGTTTGATATAGTCAAGTATTTATAAATCCTATTGATGCAAGTTTTGAATGGCACACTCACTTTGATGAATGTGCTTTTTTTGTGTTTCTAGATTGCAAAAACTTGTGAAAAAAATCACCTCAACAATGGTTAGATGAGATGATTATAAACTGTTTTGATTAGGTATAATGTTGGTCAGTTACTTGCCGTTTACTAGTCGAGCTCCCAATGTGCAATCAGTTCTTTAGTGGTCATTTGTGCGAAATAATGCCCTTTAGTTTTTCAAAGAATTCTTGAGTAAGAAAAGTATTAGAAGATAACACTCGGCCATCAATAGTGATGTTTGTCCAGTCTTTTTTGATCGTATCACTGACAAAAATGATGTTCTGATTTAACGAAAGGATATCATGCCAAATGATATAGTCTTCGTAGCCACTTAAGTCACAGAACTTTGGTTTCCGAAAGGAAGGCCGTTTAAGTACCTTTTGTTTGCCTCCGTGTACAACTTATTTAATTTTTCATCCGAATAAAAATCGATAATATTATTTTTGGTGATTGAATTCAAGAAAGTAACAAAGTCGTCGTGAAGAACTAAATCTGATAATTGAGTCTTTATGTTTACTAACTGATTTTTGTAGGATTCTTGTGTACGTAAGAACTTTTTGTGTTTTGCAACGGTATCTGGGTAGCTTTTGGTATTTTCAATAATCGAAGCTGGTTTATCCAGAAATTGAGTGCTGTCTAAACTACTGATCTCCTGATCAATAGTTCTAATTTGATCTTGAATTTGTGTTAGCCTACCAATACTGAATTGTTTGATAACTTGCAAAGAAAATTTTAGACGTTTTTCTTCATTAAGATTTACGAGAATGTGCTTAACCTGATTCAAAATTGGTGTTTCTCATTGATAAGCAGATAACAAACAGGCAGAATCGAATAGGAAGATAGCATTATTACTGATTAGATCATCGATAGATTTTGATTGAAACAGATATTTTTCAATTCTTAAGTCGTTCATGAGTAACATATGCTCCATTTTATATAGTTTGAATTTAATCTATAAATGTTTAAGTATTAGACGACATACTAATGAAAATAATAAATGGGGTTAATTATATAATTGGTACTGACCATTTATTAATAGCCCCATAACTATAACTGCACTAGGCCCTGTCAAGTTGACAGTTGAAATAATATAAATTTTTGGTTTTTACCTAAATGGCTTCATTCCAGTATTCATCTGGAGTGAGGCCATTTCTTTGTGCCGAACGATTTTGATGGTTAAAATATTCAATTCCATCTTCAACGAGTTTCACCAGCTCTTTATACGTCTTGGCCATTGGATGACGATCCATCCAGCGAAGCTTAAACTCATTCCACCAACGTTCCATTGGAGCGTTGTCATATGGTGTGCCTGGCCGAGACATGCTTCGTTCTACTTCAAATTGGTTCAAAAAATTGTTAAACGCTCCTGATGTATAAGCTGACCCACGATCTGTATGAATGCGTGGATGAACGTTACCGGCGGCTACGAACGCCCGCTGAAAGACTTGTATTTCAGCTGAGCTAGTCTCGGTATCGCTGAGATTGTACGATAGTAATCGACGCCCATAGAGATCTAATACGCCGCTTAAACGTACTTTATACTCACCATTCACGCCATACGAAAGCTCTGTTGAGTCAGACAACCAAACCTCGTTTGGTGCACTAACTTCAAAATTCTGGTTCAGTAAATTGTCTTGAATATATTGCTCGTTTTGTTTGATACGATTGTGTTTTTTCTTTCGAATTTGACAATGAATACCAAGTTCTCGCATGACCCGCCGCACCATCTTAAAGGTCACTAAAAAGTCAATTTCTTCGTCTTGCTGTAGATTAGTCAGAAGATTTCCAGCACCAATACCCTGATGATGAAAATTAAACCAATATTTGGTACGTTCTTTGAGTTTCTTATCGTGGCCTTCCCAAATTGTTTCTTCACGGTTGAGCCCCTTATAATAAGCCTGGCGGCTTACACCAATAACGCTTAAAAGTACCGATAACGAGCCCCGATCCTCTTGACTGACATCCTTAATTGCTTGATAGGCCAGTCGATGTTGTTTTTTCACCCCTTGTGCTGAAGTTCCTGCAATTTTTTTGCGAATTTCTCTATAATTTCTTTCTCTTTGAGCTGGACCTTAAGCTGGCGAATTTCAAGTTTTAACTGTTCATTTTCCGTTAGTTCATCTCGTTGCTTTCGATGTCCACGATTATCCATTAAAGCTGGATAACCGTTGGACTCAGCTTTGCGTACCCACAATCTAGCTTGCTGATAAGATACTTGAAAATGTTCTGCAGCTTCAGAATAGCTGTGTTTGTCCTTAGTAACATACTCTACAACTTCAATCCGTTCTTCAAAGGTAGTCTTACGGCTCATAGTAGGGACCTGCTTTCTAGACGGTGACACCGTCACAGTTTTATCCCTATTATACCTAGAAATCCAGTTACGTAGTTGTGTATGTGAATGTAAACCAAATTTAATTGTTAGTTCTTCAAGAGTTCCTTCTCCAGCCAAGTACGCCAGAACGGCTGTTAGTTTAAGTTCTTTAGAGTAATGATTATTTTGGCGTGCTTCTTCAAGCCCTTCGATACCATCACGCTCATACCGAGTCTGCCAACGCTTCAACGACTTTGCGCCAATGTTAAATGTTTTCGCAAATGCTGCATAAGATGTATTGGCTTGCTTGAACTCTTCTAGAATTGCTAGTTTTTCCAATGCTGTATATTTAGATCTAGGCATAATAAAAATCCCTCCATGTTTATCAGATGATTTATATTATTTCATCTGACAACCACAAAGGGATTATCGCAAACACTTTTTGTAAGTGGGTAATAGTATATTTATGCGTAGATATATGTCAATTTAGAGACAAAATATTTTATGAAATTAGACAGAGAATAGGCGATTGAATTCAATAGCTTTTCGTGAAAAAACGACTAATTTCATTCAAAACCAGACCCCTTGTTAAAGATTCGTATCTGTCGATACACTTGGAAATAGGAAAAAAAGTCTAAAATAAGTTTATATAACTTGGAATGATTTTTGTTCAGCTGTCAAAAATCAATTGAGAAAAGTTTAATCTCGTTTCCTTTAACCATATACTGATTAATAATTAGACGTAAAATAAGTGCAAAGAAACGCCAGTTGCAAGTGATTTTTTATGTTGTTGAACTTGAGTACAGCCAGTATAAATACACTTACTTATTTAATAAACTTTTATGACAACTGATTTTGATTAATATTAAAGTTAAAGTATCCTTATGACGCGTGTAAATAAAAGTTTTTGATGTGCAGATCACGCAAGCCTTTTAGAGCTGTAGTATTTTCATCGCGTAAGGCCATAAATGCGTGCACATAAGCAGTCTTACTGTAGTGTCTTTTAATAGATTTTGAGTTGACGAGCGAACGTTTTAACCGACTCAATTTTCATCATAGTTTTTATCCTCAGTTAAATGAGCATCCAGTTTCATTGGAGTAGTTACCGAATCTGTACGTAAATCAGTCAATGACTGTTTAGTATAGTTTGGAGTAAAGAGTAAGCTATGGGTACGCTCAATTTATTTGAATGACATAGGAATAAAGGTAGTCACATCTAGTCCATAGCATTGAGTTCACTTTGTACATTTCCTTGAGTTCTGAATCAATACAAACAATGATTCAATCTTCGAATTTTAATGTTATAACATCATCTCTTCACATGTCAGTTTGCTGAACAACAAAAAAATTTATCCGTTTCACTCATAACGTGGGAACTACTATTCTTTTTAGTTGAGAAAGTTTAAACATGTGGGCGGAAATTATTAAGTGACAGGGAGAAAATTATTAGGTAAGCAATGATTGACTAGAATAAAACAAGCAGTTATACTTATAGCAGTAAAAGTTAGCAAAGCGTATCGCTTTGCATTTTGAGAGGTTAGTATTTAGTCCGGTATGGTTTCAAAATGGTTTTAGGAGTTTCCCTATAACTGAATCACTACTCAGTAGGGGACGAAAAACGTAATACTTCGGAGGAAGAAAAATAGATGAAAGACCTCTTTTGGACGAAAAATAATACTGATATAAAGCGTCAATTTCCCGATTTAAAGTCGGCTCGCGAATTGGCGTCTTTTTTGTCTATTAAATATTCGCAATTAACTTATTATGTATCGAAGGGGAAAAAATATAAAAGCTTTCAAGTAAAAAAAAAGAATGGTGAAATTAGAATACTGGAGGCACCAATTGTAGGCTTGCTATTGATACAAAAGAAATTAGCCTATACATTGGGTCTTATTTATACTCCTTCACCAAGTGCAATGGGTTTTGTAAAAGGAAGAGGCATCCGAAAAAATGCGCAAGTTCACGTAAATTCAAGAGAGGTTTTGAATCTTGATGTTGAAAACTTTTTTCCAAGTATTCGTAGTAATCTTGTATTCGGTGTGTTTCACAAATTTTTTAGATTCAATATAAAGCTTAGTGACACATTAACTAAGTTAGTTTGTTTGGATGGTGCTCTGCCCCAAGGCGCTCCTACATCTCCGATTCTTTCTAATATTATAATGAATAGCATAGATAGAAAGTTCACGGCACTTGCAAGATCAAATCATTGTTTATATACAAGATATGTGGATGATATTACTTTCTCATCTAGAAATACTATACCCCGAACTTTGTTCAGAAATAAAGATGTGTCTGACCTTATAAAGCAAATTTTAAAAGAAAAGGGTTTAAAAGTTAATGAGAATAAGGTCAGACTTAGAAAAAGGTTTCAGAGACAAGATGTAACCGGAGTTTTGATTAATAAGAAAATAAATGTTCAAAAAAATTATTTAAGATTAACGAGAGCAATATTGCACAGTTTCGAGCTGAATGAGTATAAAGATGCAAAAAAGGTTTTTTTGAGTCATTATCGCAACGAAAATCATCTAGGAAAGAAAATTGAACCAGAACATGTTGTTAAGGGAATGATATCTTATATTTATCAAATAAGAAAGGATCCAAAAGATGATGAAGCTGTTTCCAGAAAGTTGATGCAACGGTTTAATCGTATTAATTGGCCTTACAATAGCAAATTTGATCAAAAAATATCCAATCCAGTATTATTTCAAAAATTAAATTCGACTTTTCAAGTGTATGTAAGTTTTAAGAAAGAAAATGGTGATTTTGACCGATTTACGGGAACCGCTTTTTTATGTAACGGTGAGATATATAGCTGTAGTCATACTTTTGTCCAAGGCTCGAGAAAAAACGTTGGGCCTGAGTTAAATGATGCTCAATTAGTGGAATTTGATTCTTTTAAAAAAAACCAGAGAAAATGTTATAAAATTACAAAAATAGAATATAATACAGATCTAGACTTTTGTCATATTTATACTAATCATAAATTTGAAGGTGGATTTAGAAAACCAACTACTGCACCATATGAAAATGAAAAGTTACAAGTGGTAGGTTTTCCGAGTATTCTTGATCACAATAATACAGTAGGACTTTATCAAAAAAGTGGAAGAATAACTAGTACCTTCTCTGAACCTAACCCAGACTATGATAAAGAAAAAGGGGAGGTTGAAGATGGAAAATTGTTCATGCCCTTGAAACAAAGATTACTTATAAACACTGACGCTACTATACTTGAAGGAAATAGTGGTGGACCAATATTGACAAAAGATCTTGTTGTTATTGGAATAGTTTTAAAAGGCCAAAATAGAGAGAGTGCTACAAATAACACAGCGCTGGATTTTAATTTTGCTTTGAACAGCGATTTTTTAATGAAAAAATATTATCTAAAATAGTGTAGCAATGTAAAATGATGGTCTTCAAATTGGTGCTTTTTTGTTAAATTCTATTGTTGGGACAATATTATTGGAGACCATATGGATTGCCTGAAAGCATAGTTCGGTGCTAAATTAATAAGGACCAGGTGTAAAAATCAAATAGAAAAAGCTAATTGCAAAAAAGTCCTCAGAATTTTCCATTCTGAAGGCTTTTTTCTTCACTGCGTATAAATAAATTGAACGGGGTCATTAGATAGAAACCAAGGACAACTCCTAGTCCGTTATGAATGACATCCATGATATCTACAGTTCGATTGATGTGAACAAGTTGATCTAAGACAAACTGACCGCCTTCGTTAAATAGGGCAATGCCCAAAGCGATGAGCAAAACTTCAAATAAAACTGGTCGATCTCTAAAACCAAAGATATATAGATAGACACCAGCTGGAATGGTCATGATTACATTCAGGATGGCCTGCATACTGTAATCACGGTAGGGAATTGCAACTACTTTTGCGTAACCTACATGAATGGTTTGAAAAACAGCATTCATACTGAATGAATAAGTACCAGGCGTGAAAATTAAGTAAAAAACACTAATAACATAGATGATGAAGGTGGTTCTTACTAAAATTGAAAATGGTGATGGATTTACACGCATTTTTTTGATGTTGTAGACGGCAACTAGTAATGAAATTATTACAAACGGTAAATATTGAAGTATTGTCATTGAACCACCTCCCAAATTGATTAATGTTTTAATTGTATCGCATATTTAACTAGAATAAAACCTTTAAGCATAAGGGTTTTAGTTAACTTTTTCTAAATATCTTTGCACTTCCTTAAACTTTTTCAAAAAAAGATTGCATTCGAATTCAGAAAGCTATATGATGAACTTGTAAAGAAATTGTAATATTTATGTAACATTTGGAGGCGGTTTTGATGAAAAAAGTAATGCGCTTTTTATTGGTTGTTGGATTAGCAATGGGGATGTTTATGTTAACGAATAGTACGGAAACTCAGGCCGCTTCCCGAACTTCCGTACCAGTTGCAATGCGAGGCAAA
Source organism: Pediococcus parvulus (assembly GCF_007990205.1). Taxonomy (GTDB): domain Bacteria; phylum Bacillota; class Bacilli; order Lactobacillales; family Lactobacillaceae; genus Pediococcus; species Pediococcus parvulus. The sequence continues at coordinate 81,581 of NZ_BJWE01000002.1, forward strand.
TGGTACTTAACTAAACAAACAGGATTGAACGTTAAAAAGACGTCCATGGTTGGTTTAAATCATACCGTTATGGAAAAGACATACGGTAAGTATATGGTATTCAAACCTTACTATAAGGGTAGCTATTCACTTTCCGATAAACGATGGGGATTTGGTTTCTTCTTCAAATTAGTCACGGTTAAAGGAAAGAATGGTCGCAACTACAAGGCATTGGCAATGTGGGGTCAAGGCCCTGAAGCACAACTATATTACAAGAAGCTTAATAAAAATGAACGGCATAGTTTATCATGGCGTAAAACGATTAAATTAATGAATGGTCAAAAAAAATTCTAGCGTCTGGCTTTACCATTTGGGTTAAAATCTTTATAATAGTAGGAGCACTGTGATGAAAGTATTTTCGAAGTTGGTAATCTGTGATAACATAGCGCAGTAATCAGAGAAACTTTCTGAGACAGGAGTAAGCTTTGAGACATAAATTAAGTTTTTGAGGATACCCACGAAAGGATGCTAATAATGGAAAAAAATGAAGAAGAACCAGTCAAGAAGCCTTTTGATGTTGGCGATAAAGTACACGTTAAAAAAACTGCTTTGTTACCAACTGGATTTGACGGACAAGTTGGAAAAGTATATGAAAACTCTATCTTGATTGATATTGATCCTGATACGGTGGCTAAGGCTCGTAGCGAAGAGTTACACGATTTACATGGACGAGTAATTGTCCGTTTTGCTGAAGCTAAAAAGATTGAAGCATAATGTATTATTGAGATAAATAGAATATCGGTTTTCGAAAAGAAGGAATCTGCTGGTTAAGCAAATCCCTTCTTTTTTACGCTGTTTTAATATAATTCACATTTTTATTTAATTTTGGGTTGACACAGCACCTAAACGGAACTGCATTTAGATTAAATTATGATTAGATGCTTTCTCATAATTAAATGTAAGCAGGCAAGGGAGTTGTACAAGTAATGAAAATTAAGAAGCGAACAGCAACGATTTTGGCAGTCGTTCCACTGTTACTACTGGCTGCATGTGGTAATGGGAGTTCTGCATCGATCAGCAAGGGCAATTTGGCAACTAAACAGGTGGTCAATTGGACAGAATCTTCAGAGTTACCATCAATTGATCCATCGTTAGCAACTGATGAGATTAGTTTTAACCTCTTAAATAACACCAATGAAGGGTTATATCGATTAGGCAAGAATAATAAAATCGAACCCGGAATGGCAACTAAGACCACTGTTTCAAAAGATGGCAAAACTTACAAGTTTACATTACGTAAGAATGCCAAATGGAGTAATGGTGACTCAGTAACCGCCCAAGATTTCGTTTATTCGTGGCAACGAATTAACAATCCCAAGACAGGTTCACAGTATGCATACCTGTACAGTGGAGTTAAAAATGCGGATCAAATTCAAGCAGGCAAAAAAGCAGTTTCAACTTTAGGAATTAAAGCTACTGGTAAATATAAATTGACTGTAAAATTGGATAAGGCAATTCCATACTTTAAGTTGTTAATGGGCTTTCCAAGCTTCTTCCCACAGGATCAAAAAGTGGCTCAGAAGTACGGCAGTAAGTATGCAACACAGAGTAAGTACCAAGTTTACAATGGTCCATTTACCTTACAAGGATGGACGGGTACTAACAACAAGTGGAGTTTAGTAAAGAACAAAAAGTACTGGGATAAAAAACATGTGACCTTAACCAAGATTAATGATCAAGTTGTGAAGGACACTGAGACTGGTTTGAATCAGTTCCAAGGTAAACAAGTCGATCAAACCGCCATTTCCGGAACGCAGGTAGCTAACTTGAAGAACAGTAAATCCTTCTTCTTAGGCCGTGAAGCGCGAAATGCCTATCTTGAATACAACTACAAAAAGATTAAAGCTTTCCGAAACTTGAATATTCGTCAAGCAATGTCGTTAGCAATTAATCGTAAGCAGTTAGTAACTAAAGTTTTGGCAGATGGTTCAACCACACCAAAAGGTTTCGTTACCGATGGTTTGGCAAGCAATCCGAAGACAGGTGAAGATTTCGCTAAGGAAGCATACAATGGTGGAACTGGAGTTACCTATAACTTAAAAGAAGCTAAAAAGTTATGGGCCAAAGGTTTGAAACAAGAAGGCAAGAAGAGTGTTACTTATACTTTGATGTCTGATGATACAGATGTGGGTAAGAAGACTACTGAGTTCTTGCAAAAACAACTCGAAAAATTACCAGGATTGAAGATCAACGTTGAAAACATCCCCTATAAGACACGTTTAGCGCGTTCTGCAAAGGGACAATTCCAGTTAGTTGTGACGCTTTGGGGAGCTGATTTCTCCGATCCAATTTCTGATTTAGGTTTGTTCACTTCAACAAACAGCTTTAACAATGGTAAATGGGGTAACAAAGAATACGATAAGTTGATTGATGCAGCTAATAATGGTGATGCTAACAACACTGAAAAGCGTTGGGAAGACATGGTCAAGGCTGAAAAGCTTTTGATGAGTCAGCAAGCCAATGCACCACTTTACAATGGTGTCGCACCACAACTGATCAACACTAAAGTGAAGGGTTATGTTTACAATACAGCCGGTGTGCCATGGAACTGGAAGGGTATGTACGTAACCAAGTAATTGATAATTAGATCAAAATTAAAGATTCGTGATGACTGAAACAACAGTTCATTACGAATCTTTTTTGACAATTTTAATATTACTCATAAAATTCACGCTTTTATGACACTTTTTAATATTCGTTTAACTTTTGTATTGACAGGAATGCAACCATACGCTATATTTAACATTAAATTCTGGTTAGACGGTTTCTCATAATCAGAATCAAAATATAGAGGAGTTGTTTCGTAGATGAAATTCAAAAAAGGCTCGGTAACTTTATTAGTTGTACTTCCCCTGCTGTTATTAGCTGCATGTGGTAACGGTAAGTCATCTTCATCAAGTAGTAATGGTGTAGATAAGAGTAATTTAGCTGCAAAACAGGTTGTCAATTGGACAGAAAAATCAGAATTGCCTTCAATTGACCCATCGATTGCAACTGACCAGATTAGTTTTAATGTGATGAACAATACCAATGAAGGCTTATATCGTTTGGGTAAAAACAATAAGATTCTTCCAGGTATTGCCACCAAGACCAAAGTATCCAAAGATGGTAAAACGTACACCTTTACCCTTCGCAAAAATGCGAAGTGGAGTAATGGTGACAAAGTAACAGCCAAAGATTTTGTTTATTCTTGGCAACGCATCAATAATCCAAAAACTGGTTCTCAATATGCATACTTGTACAGTGGTATTAAGAATGCCGACCAGATCCAAGCTGGCAAGAAACCAGTTAGCAGCTTAGGAATTAAAGCTGATGGCAACTATAAATTAACGGTTACCCTCGAAAAAGCCATTCCATACTTCAAGTTGTTAATGGGCTTCCCAAGTTTCTTCCCTCAAAATCAAAAAGTAGTGGAGAAATACGGTGACAAATACGCAACGCAAAGTAAATATCAAGTTTACAATGGTCCATTTACCTTACAGGGATGGACGGGAACCAATAATAAATGGTCATTAGTTAAGAATAAAAATTACTGGGATAAAAAACACGTTTACTTAGATAAATTAAACGATCAAGTTGTTAAAGATACACAAACCGGATTGAACCTTTTCCAAGGCAAACAAGTGGATCAAACTATCTTATCCGGAACACAAGTGGCAAATATGAAGAGTAGCAAGTCCTTCTTCTTAGGCCGTGAAGCGCGCAATGCTTATCTTGAATACAACTACAAGAAGATCAAAGCTTTCCAAAACTTAGATATTCGTCAAGCAATGTCGTTAGCAATTAACCGCAAACAACTGGTTAATAATGTTTTGGCAGATGGATCAACAGTACCAAAGGGCTTCGTTACTGATGGTTTAGCAAGCAATCCTAAGACTGGTGAAGACTTTGCCAAAGAGGCTTACACTGGTACTGGTGTGAACTATGACCTGACAAAAGCCAAGAAACTTTGGGCAAAGGGATTAAAAGCAGAAGGTAAAAAGAGTGTAACTTACACCCTGATGGCTGATGATACCGATGCCGGCAAGAAAGCTGCCGAATTCTTACAATCACAGTTGGAAAAATTACCGGGCTTGAAGATCAATGTTCAAACGATTCCTTACAAAACACGTTTGGCTCGTTCAGCTAAGGGACAATTCCAATTGGTTATCACGCTTTGGGGAGCTGACTTCTCCGATCCAATCTCTGATTTAGGCTTATTCACTTCCGATAACAGTTTCAACAATGGTAAGTGGGGCAACAAAGAGTATGATAAGTTAATTGACAAGGCAAACAACGCGGATGCAAATAATACTCAGAAACGTTGGGAAGATATGGTCAAAGCTGAAAAGATTTTGATGAATCAACAAGGAAATGCGCCATTGTATAATGGTGTGGTTCCACAATTAATCAATACAAAAGTTAAAGGCTATATTTATAACACTGCCGGTGTTCCTTGGAACTGGAAGGGTGTCTACGTAGAAAAATAGATCACGCAAAGATTCAGATGGCTGCGAGTTAGCGGCTATTCTGAGTCTTTTGTTGTGTGCACAATTTTTGACTTTCTGAGAGGACCTTGCTACGCTCTATTCAGGGTAGTCAATGATGTAAGTTAATGAGGGCTAAAAAAATAATTAAATGAAAAACCTACCCGTTTTGGCGAAAAGTTAATTGAGTTAGAAACCGACTTAGCATAACTTTCAACCTGCGTTAGATTGTGACAATTCAGATTTGGGTGTCACGAGTTAAAAGTAGTCACAAACCTGGTAGAATGGGCTTTTGTCGTAATTATGCATCACAATGTCATTAGATCTTGGATAGTAGCGGTATACTTTGAACACTTAATCAATCTAGGAGTGAAAGAATTTGACAAAAACTGCGATTGTGACCGACAGTACGGCCTATCTTCCTCAAAATGTTTGTGAAAAGTTACGAATTACTGTGGCACCAATTTCAGTAGGCTTTGGTGATCATCAATATCGAGAACGAATTGACATTAGTGATGCCGAGTTTTATAAACGACTAAAAACAGAAAAAAGTTTTCCAACCACAGCTCCGCCTTCGATGGGAGTCATGGAAGAAATTTACCACCAACTCGCAAAAGAAGGCTATGAAGAAGTTATTAGTATTCATTTAACTGGTGGTGTTAGTGGTTTTGTCACCAATTTAGCGCAATTCGCGAAGAGTGTTGCAGAAATTAAGGTTCATGTGGTGGACTCACAGATTTCCGTACAGCCACTGGGATATTTAGTTATTCAAGCTGCTAAAATGGCACTGGCACAAAGGCCGGTGACCGAAATCATCGCTAAGTTAACTGAGTTAAAAGCAACAATTGGCGAGTATTTTATTGTGGATGATTTGAAGAATCTTGTTCATGGTGGCCGCTTAGGGAGTAGTTCGGCGTTTGTTGGTTCATTGTTAAAAGTCAAACCAATTCTTTCTTTGAATAAAGAGCGGTATAATATTGAGGCTGTCGATAAAGTGCGTTCGTTGAAAAAGGCCAAAGCAAACATTGTGAATCGTTTTATTAATGAAACGAAAGATCTTCCATATGCAGTGCGTGTGTTTCTGTGTGGCACGGATAATGAACCTGCGATTGAAAAATGGCATGAAAACATTCAATCAAAATTAACGAATGTTGCGGCAGTGGAAACTGGTCAAATTGGACCGGTCCTTGGTGCACATCTGGGACCAGGGGCAGTCGCCATTCTATGGGTCAAAGAAGAAATTTAAAGAGACAGAAGTGAGGGAACAAAAAACATGAGAAAATTAAAAATCGATTTAAACGATCAAGATTATATGGGTAGTCATGAAGCAAGCTCTATGTGGGGCAAACAAAAAGATTACGTCCGAACAATCTATAATAAGTATCCAAAACGATTTCCAGAAGGAACCATTCGTAAATTCGGTAAACAACTGATTGTGACACGTGAGGGAATGGAAGCCGTCACGGGGATCAAGAAGAGTCAATTAAAAGATTTGAAGAAATAACAAAAAACGCTAAAGTTAGAGGAATTTGACCACATTGGTGGATAACTCAACTTTAGCGTTTTTTTGTAGCAAAGTGCTAAAATTAGACGTTAGAATAGGGTGAAAATAATGAAAACAAGCGAATTTATTAGAAAAGTGGAAATGCTGGGCGTAACCACGGTGGAAAAAGATAAAACGACATTACATATTAAACGGCATGAAATTGAAGCCGCCAATGTTAGTTTGGAGAAGACCTCATACTTTCAAATCTGTGGAAAATTACCACGACGTTTATTAAACTTGATTGTTGATTACGCCGTTACGGATATTTCTGAACGGGATGATGATTAGTTAGAGTGATTAGAGTAGGTATGGTAACGAATTTAGATTAATCGCTACTTGCTTTTAGTGTCGGTGTGATTAGTGAGTTTTATACGTCATTGGTGCCAAGAATCATAATTTTCTCTAAATTAGTGATAAAAAAAATACACTTTCTACTCAAATGATCATGTGTTGTGAGTAGAAAACGGATGTAATTTTTACTTATTGATATATCCTGACTAATAATATTTAAGTATCAATATTTTACAGAATAATTTACATACTTATCTTAGTAAAATCAAGTAACTCTTTAGCAGCATCAACCGTATCCACAAAATCAATTCTTTCAGCATAATCATGATCTTCACCATATCGTTTCCATAAACGTATCAAAACAGGTGTCTCTTTTACTGAATCTAATCTTGAGGAATAATCAGTTAGAAATGAAGTTGTTTTGCGTTTTTCAGCCGTTCTCAAAATTGCTTTTTTTAGTAATGGAAAATCAATATTTTGTTGTTCTAATTTATTTAGTTGATAAACATCATAAAAATCTTTGGCCCGTGTGTTGGCATTACCCCGTGCCACAATCGATTCTAATTTTTCGGCAAGAACTGTTTCAAGATTATACGCTAAAATAGGAATTTTTCTATCCTCAGTAATTAGTTTATGCTTGTAATGAATTTCTTTGGGTGTCATTTTATCACCAGTCGAGACATCAACCTTGATGACAGTTTGCACATCTAAAATAACTGCATCGATGTGTACACGATAACCACCGTATTCATCATCTTTTCTAATTGGTTCAACATTAACAACCGTCATTTCAATTTGATCATTATAAACTTCTATCGAACAAATATCAGTAAATGCATTTGTAATACTTTTTCAACTCAATGGGTATCCTACTAACGTTGTATCTAGATCCATAGTTGACCGAGTATCAACGCCGATTAGAGAAGCAATTAAAAAGCCACCTTTAAGTACCATATTGTTCTTATACGTGGAAACTGATAAACGTTCTAAAAGCTCATCAAGCATAATTTCTTGTAATATCAATTGAGCAGTAACATCATTCTCTTTAGCAAGCTTTTTTACGTAGGCTTTAAATTGCATACCGTTTCTAAATTGTTGTTTCACAGAAGTACCTCCAGATATGTTCTGATTTGTGTTTCCACATTCATCTTTTGGGCCATTTCTATCAACAAGTTAACATCTTTATTAGGTAGTGCAGCATAACCGTTCATTGCCATTGAAATTAGTTCTGAATCTTTTTTATTCTTGCCACGAATCAAATCACACAGTGTTTTTTCAATTGAATAAACACGGACTGTATTTCCATTTGGCGTAATTTCAGATTCAATTCCTAATTGATAATATTTATTAGATTGCATATAGAATCGTATGTTATAGTCAGAGATTCGAGCAGAATGATAGCCCAAAGGAAATGTCATATCGTATTTACGCGGCGTACGATCTGTTAATCCATGGAGATATAGTGCGGTATTATATGAAAATATTCCCTTACCAAAGCGATATTGATAAATTGCCATTTCATCTTCAAATATAGCTGGATCAATATAAACACCACGATTAACTCGCTCAAGTTGACCACTGTCGGTTAATTCTGACAAGAAGTAACGGTTGACACCCATAGAAGCCGCTTCTTCAACAGTAATCATGCCGTTATGCGCTTTTAAATGCGCGAGGATCTTCTCTTTATTAGACATTATCATCACCTCTTTATATATTCTAACACATAAACGCTGTTTTCTTATAATAAGCGTATAAATGTTAGATTTCGATAACCATATTATTCTTTTATGCATTGAAAATTATTGAAATAACCTAATCACGTTTCGTTATTTGTTAGTGCAAACCAAGATTTTGAAATGGCAGTACTGGCACTATCAGAACTTGGTTCAGCTTTGGCAAATTAAGTTAGTGTTGGAATATTAATTGATGTACCCAATATAAGCGCTGTACCATTCTTAAGATACGCTAGTTTATCAATCATGTTTGTCTATTTATTTAATTTTTTCAAAAAATAATAGCAGTCTCTTCCATTGTTATTATATGGAAGAGACTGCTTTATCAAAGATGTAAGGTATTTGATGAATACACTATTTATGTCCCCGGCGAGAGTCGAACTCGCAACCTATCGCTTAGGAGGCGATTGCTCTATCCAGTTGAGCCACGAGGACAAGGTTCCTTTCGTATTTTCCCATAGATATTAGGGATAATCAAGTCAGCTTCAGATAAAAAAATTAGCCAAAAATTGATGAATTTTGCAAAACTTGACCCCAGTCAATTTCAATAGTGCTATTTTCGACTATATTAGACTTATCAAATAAAGGCGAGGGGTTAAGAAATATGATGAAATTTGAGCAGGTTATTCAAAAAAATGTTAATACGATTACGTGGACGTCAGCGGCATTAATCGCGATTGGTTTTCTGGGTGAGGCAGTAGGATCGCAAATGCTATATACGGTCGCTTTTGTGTTAGCTTCAATCATTGCAGCCACACCGATTATTATTCGAGCAGTCGAAGCTTTAAAAGTACGCGTAATTGGAATCGAATTATTAGTTAGCATCGCGGTCATTGGTGCCTTTGTCATTCAGGAGTTCAATGAGTCAGCAATTGTCACTTTCCTATTCTTATTTGGGAGTTTTCTAGAAGCGAAGACGTTGGCAAAAACGCGTGAATCAATTAAGACGTTAACTGAAATGGCACCAACCACTGCTGAAGTTGTTCAAGACGATGGTTCAATCGTTGAAACTGATGTGGATGACGTAGATGAGGGCGACATCGTGCTTGTTAAAACGGGTGGTCAAGTCCCAATTGATGGTGATGTTGTAGAGGGTTCTGGATACTTAAATGAAGCAAGTGTTACGGGTGAATCTAAACTAGTGACTAAACAGGTCGGCGACGGCGTTTTCTCAGGCACAATCTTAGATAACGGAACCTTGAAGATTAAGGCAACTAAAGTCGGAGATGATACAACTTTTGCCAAAATTGTGGAATTAGTTGAAGATGCTCAAGATACAAAATCACATGCTGAAAAGTTTATTGATCAGTTTGCGAAGTATTACACACCAGCAGTACTTATTTTAGCGATCTTAGTTGGATTCATCTCGCGTGATTTTCGATTAGCGATCACGGTTCTGGTGCTTGGTTGCCCTGGTGCTTTGGTAATCGGTGCACCAGTTTCAAACGTAGCCGGAATTGGTAATGGTGCCAAAAATGGTGTCTTGATCAAAGGTGGCGAAGTGGTGGATACCTTTGCCAAGATTGATACGTTGGTGTTTGACAAAACTGGGACTTTAACCAAAGGTAATACAGAAGTTTCTGATCTTAAAAACTATGCGGATGATCAAAATCAAGTTTTAGAATTTGCTGCAAAATTGGAAAGTCAATCTGATCATCCTTTAGGCAAAGCAATCACAACTTATGCTACTCAACAAAAAGTTGCGTTTCAGAATTTACAGGTAACGACGAATAATACCATTAAAGGCCAAGGAATTGAGGCTCAAATCGACCAACATCAAATTCTGGTTGGTAATCAAAAATTGATGACTGCTAATCAAATTCAATTGACCGAAGCAGAAGAAAATGATTTGAAGAATTTGCAAGCAACTGGAAGTTCAACTGTCATTGTCGCTGTAGATCATAAGATTCAACAAATTATTGGGGTTTCTGATGTTATTCGTGATAATGTCAAAGAGAATTTGGCCGCTTTGAAACAACTCGGAATTAAAAAACTAGTGATGTTAACTGGTGATAATGAAATTACGGCTAATCACGTTGCCCAAGAACTTGGTATCGATGAAGTTCATGCCAATCTCTTACCTGAAAACAAGGTCACGTTTGTTAAACAACTTAAAGACCAAGGTCATAAGGTAGCATTTGTTGGTGATGGGATTAACGATAGCCCATCGATTGCTACTGCTGATATCGGTATTGCAATGGGTGGTGGAACTGATGTGGCTATTGAAACTTCCGATATTGTGTTGATGCAATCTAGTTTTCATGAATTGGTTCATGCGTATGGCTTGGCCAAAAAGACTGTTGCTAACACACGTCAAAATATTATCATTGCGATTGGCACGGTAGTCTTTCTACTAATTGGATTGATCTTTGGTTATATCTACATGGCAAGTGGGATGTTTGTTCATGAAGCAAGTATCTTGGTCGTTATTTTCAATGCGATGCGTTTAATTCGTTATCACGCAGCTGGTGCAAAATAAATAAAAAACTTTTCAAAACTTGACGATGATCAATTTTAATTGATAACTTGGACACTATAATAGATGTATAAAGTAAATAAGGAGGAAATTTAAAATGACAAAAGCAATCTTACAATTAGGGGCGTTGACTTGCCCATCATGCATGCAAAAAATTCAAGGCGCATTAGAAAAACAGGCTGGTGTTGAAAAAGTAAAAGTACTCTTCAATGCTAGTAAAGTAAAAATTGAGTTTGATGATACAGCCAATACAGCAGATGCATTAGCACAGGTTGTTAAAAATTTGGGCTACGAAGTTCAAAGTGTAAAGGTAAAACAACCAGCTAAATAAGTTGAACGATGTGATCCAGAGTATTTTTTGGAGCACACCGTTTTTTTGTGTTCTGCTAATAGTGAAAACGATCTGATGTTGATAAACTAAAAATTCGGTGGTATAGTACTTAGTAATTAAAAACGAAATGCATATATAAACGCCTTAATATGGTTGGCGAGTTTCTACCCAGAACCGTAAATTCTGGACTATACGCAATAAATTCATCAAACGATGTCTTCTATTTGCGGACATCGTTTTTGTTTTGCGCTAATAGTGATATATATATATTCAACAGGGGGTAACAAGTTGGTTTCAAAAGAGAAGTGGGCACAAGAACAGATTGATTTCGATTCAGGTGAAGGCGTTCCGTTAGAGAATTCAACTTCTAATGGTCATGCGGCTGTTTTAGGGTTGCAGCATTTACTGACAATGTATTCTGGCGATGTCATGGTGCCGTTGTTGATTGGGGCAATCGTGCATTTTACCGCCACCCAATTGGCGTTATTGATTTCCATGGATTTATTTATGTGTGGAATCGCCACATTATTGCAGGTGCATCGGACGCGAATGATTGGAATTGGACTACCAGTTGTTTTAGGTTGTGCGGTTCAGGTTATCACACCGTTAGGAACCATCGGAAAAACGCTTGGGATCACCACGATGTATGGTGCAATTATTGTTTCCGGATTATTTGTTTTATTGATGAGTGGTGTTTTCTCGAAAATGCGGAATCTTTTTCCACCCGTTGTGACAGGGTCATTGATTGTGGTCATTGGTTTCACTTTGATGCCCGTAGCGATTACTGATTTAGGCGGTGGAACTGTGGGATCCCATAATTTTGGTTCGCCAAGTAATTTATTGGTCGGTGGTTTCACGTTAGCTTTGATTATTGCGATTAACGTTTGGGGTCGCGGCTTTATCAAATCGATTGCGATTTTGATCGGATTAATTGGCGGAACGGCTTTGGCCGGAGCACTTGGAATGATTAAACTGAGTACTGTATCGCAAAGTGGCTGGTTTCGTTTCCCCGAACCTTTCATGTTTGGGGTACCGCATTTTGAATGGTCATCTTCAGTAACGATGATTCTAATCGCGTTAACGACCATGATCGAATCGACAGGAGTTTTCTTCGCACTAGGTGACATGACCAATCGCCATTTAACCGGCGATGATTTAAAACGGGGCTATCGCGCTGAAGGAATTGCCCAAATTTTGGGTGGCATCTTTAACACTTTCCCATACTCTACATTCTCTGAAAATGTGGGTGTTGTGCAGTTTTCCGGAGTTAAAACTCGGAAGCCAATTTACTTTGCTGGCTTATTCTTACTGATTTTAGGCTTATTGCCCAAAATCGGCGCATTAGCCACGGTGGTGCCAACACCAGTTTTAGGCGGGGCAATGTTAGTTATGTTTGGAACGGTTGGGCTACAAGGGGTCCGAATTTTGAAAAACGTAGACTTTGATGACAGCCGCAATTTGATTGTTGCTGCAGTTTCCATTGGCGCTGGCTTAGGGGTTGCCAGTGTGCCCACGATTTTCCAAGCGCTTCCTTCAGAATTGTATTTAATTCTCGGTAACGGGGTCGTCGTGACTAGTATTGTGGCCGTTTTCCTAAACTTGGTCTTTAAGTTACAACGTAAAACTGAAGCTAAATAAAAATGCGCGAATTTCGAGTCTGTATAAAACAGATCAAAGAAATTCGCGTATTTATTTTATGGAAGGTGAAGGTGGTTTATCCAGTTACCGTTTCTAAAAATCGGGGTGATGGTGCCATCTTGTTTGATGCCATCGATGTTCATTTTGTCAGAACTGACCATGAAGTCGACGTGCACTTGGCTATTATTGATGCCATGTTTGGACAATTCTTCAGGAGACGTTTTAGCGCTGCCCTGCAAGTTGAAGCGGTTGACTGGGTTAGAAGTTTACACCCACCTGAGTAACTAAATTAGCGTATTTTTGAAGCTTTTTAGTTAAAGTTGTTTCATTTATAAAGGCAATCCTCTTCATAAAAATCGATTCTATCGTAGCATAGCCAACGCGTTTCCACGCAAGAAATGGGCGGTTGATTGCAAAATAAGTGCTAAGAAATATCAGAAAGACCAGTTAAGACTTAAAAAACGATGAGTGGTGCGGTATACTTGTTTACAAGATAAATTATTAATTATGCCGATAAAGGCACCTTTTACGGAGGATTATTTTGAAAAAATTACGTGTCATGACCATATTTGGAACGCGTCCTGAAGCCATCAAAATGGCCCCAATCATTTTAGAAATGAATCAACGAAAATCTGAATTTGAAGCGATCACCGTTGTGACAGCGCAACATCGAGAAATGTTGGACCAAGTTTTAGAAATTTTCAAAATTACCCCAGATTATGATTTAAATATTATGAAACCCAATCAAACGTTAAGTGAGATTACCGGCCGCGTTTTAAATAAATTGGATACCATTATTCAAGAAGTGAAACCGGATGTTATTTTGGTTCACGGAGATACCACAACAACCTTTGCGGCCAGCATTAGTGCGTTTTACAACCAAATCCCGCTAGGCCATGTGGAAGCGGGCTTACGGACGTGGGATAAGTATTCGCCATATCCAGAAGAGATGAACCGGCAATTAACGGATGTTTTGGCCGACTATTACTTTGCACCAACGACTTTAAGTAAACAAAATTTACTTAAGGAAAACCATCCCGAAGCCAACATTGCGGTTACGGGAAATACTGCCATTGATGCCCTGCATGAAACCGTGCGTGAAGATTATCATCACGCTGTGCTAGATTTGGTAATGCCAGAGCATCGTCTAATTTTGTTAACGATGCATCGCCGCGAAAATCAGGGAGCACCAATGCGCCGAGTATTTAAGGCCATTAAGCAAGTCGTGGATTCTCATGCAGATGTAGAAATTATTTATCCTGTTCATCTAAGTCCTGCCGTTCAAAAAGCAGCTCACGAAGAACTAGGCGATGATTCCCGGATTCATTTGATTGACCCACTGGATGTGGTGGATTTCCATAATTTGTCTGCGCGCAGCTATTTCATCATGACAGATTCTGGCGGTGTGCAAGAAGAGGCTCCTTCGTTGGGCAAACCTGTTTTGGTATTGCGTGATGAAACGGAACGTCCAGAAGGGGTCACAGCTGGCACGTTAAAATTGGTGGGTACTGATCCACAAACAGTGACGGATGCGATGCTGGAATTGTTGGACGATTCACAAGTTTATCAAAAAATGGCCACTGCCAAAAATCCGTATGGGGATGGACATGCTGCCCAACATATTTTAGATTTCTTACAACAAAAATTTAGTGATAAGCGGAGTTAATGGGGATGAAGGATTTAATTAAAAAGAATCAAGCCATCATTTTGTATTTAGTTTTTGGGGTTCTTACAACAGTTGTCAATATTGGGGTGTTTGCCTTTTTTGAAACTTATACAAATTGGAATTACCAAATTGGCACTGCAATCGCGTGGATTGCATCGGTTTTGGTGGCGTTTTTTACTAATAAAGTATGGGTTTTTAGCTCAGGTTACACTACCTGGCGGGCGTTTTGGCGTGAACTTGGTTCCTTTTTCTTCTTTCGCTTATTGACCTACTTTATGGAAGTTATCATTATGTGGGTTGGCGTTTCGTTAATGAAGGATAATGCCATTTTAGTAAAAGTGGCTGATAATGTGATCGTGGTGATCGTAAATTACGTGTTCAGCAAATTAATTATTTTTAAACAACACGAGACAAAAAAAGATTGAAACTGATTAACCAAATTCCAATCTTTTTTAAACAGGCTTTAGTTTTGTGAGGCATTGTAGCTATCAACTAAGCTTTTGGCAAAGGCATCTAATTGATCTAAATCTTCTTCTGATTCAGGTGCCAAATTGATTTTAACGGGTTCTGCTCCTTGTTTAGCTTTAGCAGCTTTGAAAGCTTTGGCAAAGGCATCAACAGCGACACAATAAAATTCTTCATAAAAAACGTCGCCGGATCCAGCTACGCCAAAGATTTTACCATCTAAATCTAAATCAGGTAGTTCTTCATAGAAGTCCAAGCCTTCTTCAGGAAGGGCACCTTCGTCGTAGGTGTAAGGTACCACAACACAGATATCAAAATTTTTAAATTCATCGGCATCGGTCTGTGAAATCTCTGATTCGTCAACTTCGACGCCGAGATCTTCAAGCGCTTCGGTAATGATGTCGGCGCAATCTTCGTTGTTGCCGGTAATGGTTGCAAAAACAACTTTTGCAGTTGGCATGTGAGTTCCTCTTTTCATTATAAGTCCTAAAGAATTATAGCAGACAAATCCAGTTTAGTGAATGTTTTCAGCAAGGAGGTTCACGATGACAGAAAAAAAAGCAGTTCCAAAGGTAACCAAAATTACCACGCAAAAAAGAGAAGGACGTTATAACGTCTTTTTAGATGACCAATACGCCTTTCCGATTAGTGAAGATGTGATGATTAAATATCGCATTTTCAAAGGGATGGAAATTGATAAGCAATTGCAAGAAGAAATCTTGGCAGCAGATGATGTTTCCAAGGCTTATTCACGCGCATTGGCGTTTTTGTCAGGCCACTTACGAACGGAAAAAGAAATTCAGCAAAAGCTTCGGGAAAAAGAAATTCCAGAACCCACGATTGAAGCAACTTTGAAAAAATTACGGGAATTAAATTTAGTGGATGATCTTCAGTATGCCCAAAGCTACGTGCGAACGATGGTTCGGACTTCTGATAAGGGCCCCATTGTGATTACCCGCAACTTGCGAACCAAGGGTATTTTAGAAAATGACATCGAGCAGGCGTTATTAGAATATCCGGCAGATGATCAGGTCGCTAACGGGATTGAAATTGGCGAGAAACTTAGTCACCATTACCGCCGGGATCCGGTTTCGAAGATGAAACAAAAAGTGCGGCAAGGATTGATGACCAAGGGATTTACAGGAGATGTGATTACTCAAATTCTTGAACAAATGGAATTTGAAATTGACCCTGACTTGGAAGACGAGAAATTGAAAAGTGAATTTGAAAAAGTTTGGAATCGTAATCGCCGCTATGCTTTTTCACAACGGAAGATGCGCACGAGGCGAACCTTATATGGGAAAGGTTTCCAGTCGGACGCCATTAATCGATTAATTGATGAACAAGAAGATTTAAAATAAGTATCATCGTTTTATGGGGGAGCAATAGTTATGAAAAAACGTTTATGGCGGGTTATTTTGTTTGGATTTATTTTAATGATTCTGATTGGAAGCGCCGGGGTTGGTTATCACAATTATCGCGTGATGCAACGTAGTGATCCCATCTTTTTTAGTGGCTCAACGAAGCATATACCAGCACGAAAACTAGTACAAAAAACCTTTGTTCCACGCAAAGTGGTGACCCAACAGCCGAAGTTATCGCTAAAGGCTAAAAAGTTAAAGCAGTTGCTGGAACCTTTAATTGGTGGCGACCAGTTTGTGGGCACGATCTTAATTGTGAAAAATGGCCAACCTATTTATGATCAAGGCTATGGGTATGCTAATTTTCAAAAACAAGGATTTAATACGGCACAATCTGAATATCAAATTTTATCGATGCAAAAATCAATGACCGCGACTTTATTAATGCAACAGGTGGAAGCAGGTAGATTGAGGTTGACAGACCGACTGGCCCAATTCTATCCAAATATTCCAGGTGCTAAAAAAATGACGATTCGATCTATGCTTAATATGACGACCGGATTACGAATTCACAATTTTTCCACCCGTTCACTTTCTGGTTCCGGGGTGGTAGATTATGCAGCTCACCATGTGCAATTCTTACCAAATCAGAATCACAAGTGGTCGTATCAGCCTGTTAATTACACGTTATTAGCGGGAGTTTTGCAGAGGGTGACCCATCGGACTTACTATCAATTATTTAATCAACACATTATCCGGTTACTGGACCTGCATCATTCAGGCTTTGTCATGTTAGCAAAACGAGCAAATTGGTTGTCCACGCCGTATCATAATCAACCATTTTCTGATGATTCTGCTAATTATTTACATGCGTTTCACGAGTCACCAGCTAATCAGCATAATGAGTTGGCAACAGGAAATGTCTATATGAATGCGAGTGATTTTTATAAGGTTAGTCGTGCAATTTTGCAGGCTAGATTTGTGAGTGTTGAAAATACGCAGATTTTGCATGATGCAGCAGGTAATCGGATAGGCTATGCGGGCGGTTTGTATCACGAAAAAAATGGCGGTTATTGGAGTCACGGTGTTGGTTATGGTGAAGAAAGCGGCATGATGATTAGCGGCGACGGACAAAATGCGGTGATTATGTTGAGTAATTATCGGCGGAAAGATTCAATGTTGACGCAGCAATGTCATCAGATTTATCAAAACTTGATGCAAGGCATGTATTAAATGATTAAGTTAGAAGTGATTTAGGAAAACAATCTTTTTATTGTAGACTAATTTTGAGTGGCGGAGATCCGCTTTTTGGTTAGAGGCGAAAAATTAACTTCGAAACGACCGACATAGTTTTATTAACCTTAGAATGGGACGATACTACATCAAGAATAGTGAAACTACTTTGAATCGATATTGATCAAAATTTATTTTTATGACCAGCACTCGTTCTTTCGTCTGCTGGTCTTTTTTGATATAATAATGGATGGAATTCTAAGAGTTAAAACCTTCAGAATTAGAAAGCTGTGTCATAGAATGAATCGCAAGTCTAAGAAGCCTAGAGCAGGGGACTATATTGCGATCAAAAGCTATAAGCACGATGGCAGTTTGCATCGGACGTGGCGGGATACAATGGTATTAAAGAATAGCGATGATGAGTTTATTGGTTGTAACGACCATACGCTTGTGATTGAAGATGATGGGAGACGATGGGTAACTCGCGAGCCAGCCATAGTTTATTTTCATAAAGATTATTGGTTTAACGTGGTGACCATGATTCGCAGAAACGGCGTATCAAACTATTGCAATTTGGCTTCTCCATATGTATTGGATGAAGAAGCACTTAAATATGTTGATTACGATTTAGATGTAAAAGTCTATCCGAATGGGGATCGAAAGCTATTAGATGTTGATGAATACGAACGGTTTAGCCGGAAGTGGCACTATCCAAAAGATACAGACCAAATTGTGCGTTCGAGCGTCATTACACTGACCGATTGGATTGATCAGGAGATTGGACCGTTTTCAAACGAATTTATTAATATCTGGTACCATCGTTATCTAGAACTTGTTCAACGGAATAACCGGCGTTAATTTTGATCGTAAGAGAAATTGAACCAATTAATTTGATTTCAGGTCTACCTATATAAATATGACTGGCAATGTTTGAAAAGTTCAAATGTTGTCAGTTTGTTTTTATAAAACAAAAAATTGCCACTTTTTTAAATTTACTGTTCTTGTAATGCAAAGGTTATGAAAAATGATGTCTTAATAGGCTATAATAGAAACGTTATGGAATGGAAAACAAGTTTATGTAATGACTAGTTTTCACAGAGAGAAAAAGGAGCCATGCTATGTTTGATAAGATTAGGCGATCCCCCTTGATGTTTTGGACCTTGGAGTTGCTGATCGTAGCGACTTTAATTTATGTTTGTACCAAAATTAATTTTTTGTTTGCGCCGATTGGAACTTTCATTTCAACCGTGTTTGTGCCAATCCTTTTGTCCGGATTTTTGTTTTATTTACTTAATCCGTTAGTTAAATTGATTCAAAAAATTAAGTACAAAAAGTTTCGTATTAGCCATACCTGGGCCGTGGTGATTGTGTTTGTTCTGTTGCTGGGAATTATTGGGTATGCATTGGGATGGATGATTCCAAGATTGGCCAATCAGATTGCGCAGTTGATTGAAAGTTTACCAAGTATTGCCAGCAATTTACAAAAGGCCTCACAGCATTTCTTGGAACATTCCGATTGGATTAAAAACGTAGACTTAGATCCCTACATTAAGAAAATGAATAGTTCAATTGGAACCTATGCAGAGTCAATCTTAAGCACAATGACGAGTAGCATTGGCACGTTAATCGCCACGATTACAAGTGTCACAGTTGTGATCATTACGGTGCCGGTAATGCTATTTTACATGTTAAAAGACGGCTGGAAGTTAATGCCCTCCATCAAACGAATGTTACCAGCAAAAAATGCAGATGCGATTGTGGAATTGTTTGATAAAATGAGTGCCACGTTATCCTCATACATTGGTGGACAGGTTTTGGAATGCTTGTTTGTGGGGACGTTTACCGCAATTGGTTATATGATAATTGGTCAGCCTTATGCGTTGTTATTAGGTGTCGTAGCTGGGATTGCAAACATTGTGCCCTATGTTGGTCCGTATATTGGAATTTTTCCAGCGTTGCTAGTTGCTCTGACGGATTCCACGATGCAAGTTGTTTGGGTGGTTATCGTCGTTTTGATTGTGCAACAAGTGGATGGTAATTTGATTTATCCCAATATTATTGGTCGGAGTTTGCAAGTACATCCACTAACCATTATTATTCTGTTGTTGGCGGCTGGAAAAATTGCGGGAATTCCTGGAATGATCTTGGCAATTCCTGCCTATGCTGTTGTCAAAGTATTAGTTGAATTTATTTATCATATTTGGATCTTAAATAATCAAGATTAGTTTAAGTTAGTTTTGATTAACTAGGATAACGCTAATTTACTGGAATACGGCGGCTTGTTTGTGGTAATATTGGTGAGTATTTAATATTATATTCTTAGGAGAATGAACATTGAAAAATGTAATTACTTATGGCACTTTTGATTTAATTCATAAGGGACATATTCGTTTACTTAAACGTGCAAAGGCATTGGGCGACCACTTAACCGTGTGTGTCTCAACGGATGAGTTTAATGCTTTAAAAGGAAAAAAGGCTTATACCAGTTACGAAGATCGCAAGTACATTTTGGAAGCTATCCGTTATGTGGATGAAGTTATTCCAGAAAAGGGTTGGGATCAAAAAATCAAAGATGTCCAAGAAAGACACATTGACACTTTTGTGATGGGCGATGATTGGAAAGGTAAGTTTGACTTCCTGAAAGATTATTGTGAAGTGGTTTATTTACCACGAACAGAAGGTATTTCAACGACTAAAATCAAACGTGATCTTGGTCTAGCAAGCGACAATAAAAAGTAAAAGTAAACAAAAACTGGGGGTAATCCCTCAGTTTTTTCTTATATATGATATTAAATTAAATTTTTTTAATGATTAGATTGGTAAGAGGATTGATGATGAAAAAAGCCTAGTTCTGGTTTCGGATGCTGTTTCGATAAAGAATCCGTACCTGATAAAAACGATTAAAAAATTAGTGAATAATCAAATTCGGGTGACAGTTTTGGTCATGATTTTGGACTATCATTTGGCAGCCAAAGTCACTTTTAAATTGACCAAGGCTGTTGCAAGGGAAAATTCTGAAGCAAAAATTATCAATTGGTTTGATTTATTACATGAACAAAAGGGGATTGCTGTCAGCTTGCAAACGCTAGATACAATTCACTCTGGTGAACCGGAAAAACGGACTTTTGAACTTCCTGAACATGAAAAGATCGAAAGGTATTTTGATAAACATGACCTCATCATGGAACGGATTTTTAGACAAGACAGATTGGCGCTTCTTAAAAGCTTTGCGGATGGTACGTTACAAACGCAATACTATTATGATGACCAACAAAGAGTTCGAGAAGTTGTCCATTTTCAAGATGGACAGCCAACAATTTATGAAGTTTTGAATAACACTAACCAACAACTTTACCAATTCATTGTCAAACAGCCACGGCTTAGAAATTATAGAGTGGCAAGTGATAGTGAATTTGCGGCGCGTGGCGCGATTGTGGAATCAGATTTGTTTAAGGGCACGCCACGGAATACCGTACGCATTGAAATCTCAAATTCTCAATTTAGTGTCCATGACTATGTGACTTGGCGTCCTTATAAAAATGTATTTGAATTTTATGCAGGGCAATTACGTCAGCTAATTGATAATGATCAGACAACCGGGATTTTTATAGATTTAGAATTGGTTGAATCCATGAGTCCTTATTTGGGCACCTTAAAAACTTTTAATTATTGAGAAAGGGGGCAGCATTAATGCGCGCAATTTTGTCCGATGTGCAGACTAGGTCTCAAGAACAAGAATACGAAATTGAATTAATCGGGTTAACACAGCAAGTTAAAAACTTGCGGCTATTTTTTATTGAGCAGGAATCCTTAGAAAGCTTCATGATCAGCCATGTCAGAATTGACAGAAATATGCTGCAGTTTCAGCTACCTTCTGGGCAATTGACAGGTAGTTTTCCGGGACAGAATCGGTTCACTTGGGAAATGTATTTACAGTGGCAAGAAGGCGATCATTTTGAAACGGTTCAGGTTGAAAATGAGTTTGTGGACAATAAATGGTTGGACATTAACTTGTTTCAAAAGTTTCAGACAGATTTTGCTGGTTACGTGAATATCGAAGTTTATCGCAAAACTAATGATGATCTGTTTGAGTTGCAAAATGTGCAACACGTGCCTGATGGGATCATGCTTTTTGGCACTAAACAGATTAATGTGCAGAGTTTACAAAACATTGTAGTTACAGTTAAAAATAAAAATGATGAGACAGATATGCTGCGGATTACTGAAAATTTAAGTCAGTATCCAGACCTATTTCAGTTTAAAATTCCATTTGCCCAATTGACGATTGCTAATGAATATGAGCTGGCAATTACTTATGATTTTAACGATAAATATTTTCATCAACGCCTTGGTGTCGCGAGTCAATTTAATCCTGATAGTGATTTTATTCAAAATGTAAATGGCAATGTTGTTGAGTTGGATTTGGCATATGATAGTAGGCTGACTTTGGTCTTGCCAATTGAAAAGCCATCAATGCAACAACTGGTTAAACGGATCGCAGGAAAAGCACAGCTAACTTTAGGCTTAGCGGGCGTTTTTCTCGGTAAAATAAGGTTGCATCTGATTAAACAATTATTTAAGCGGAGCCGAATACCATATCAACGGCCAACAGTTGTGTTTGAAAGCTTTGGTGGCCGCCAGGTTTCTGATAGTCCACTTGCCATTTATCGCGTTTTTAAGCAGTTCTATCCAGGTTATAATTTGGTGTGGTCGATTTATCCGGAACTCAAAAGCTTTTGTCGAGATCACGGGATGCACTATGTTGTCCGTGATAGTGTAAAATGGGTATCATTGATGCGTCGTGCGCAAAGTTGGGTTAGTAATGCCCGTTATCCATCATGGGTAAAAAAATCTAAATTCACCTTTTATCTGCAGACGTGGCATGGGACACCATTGAAAAAATTAGGTCTGGATATTAAACAGGTGACGATGCCTGGAACGGATACTGTGTCTTATCATCGGAACTTCACTCGAGAAGCAAATCGATGGGATGCATTGATTAGTCCCAATGATTATTCAACCAATATTTTTCGATCAGCATTTGGCTATAAGAATCAAGTTTTAAAAATCGGTTATCCGCGTAATGATGAGTTAATTAACACGACGGCGGCACAAATCAAGGACTTGAAAGAAAAAATGGGAATTCCAGCCGATAAGAAGGTCGTTTTGTACGCACCAACTTATCGAGATAATGCGTTTATCACGACTGGAAAATACACATTTAAATTACCATTTAGTTTGAAGAAATTCCAAGAAAAGTACGGGAAAGATACGATTTTGATTTTGCGGATGCACTATTTGATCGCGAATCAAATCGACGTCTCAGAATTTCAAGATTGTGTTTTAAATCTTTCTGATTATCCTAATATCAGTGATTTGTATTTAGTTTCTGATTTATTGATCACTGATTACTCCTCAGTTTTCTTTGATTTTGCATACTTAAAACGGCCAATCTTGTTTTATCCGTATGACTATGAGATGTACAAAAATGAATTGCGAGGTTTCTATTTGGATTATGAACATGAGCTTCCGGGCGAAATTGTCCATTCGGAAGCAGACATGTTTACTGAGATAGGAAAAATATTGCAAAACGGGGATATGACCAATAATGTCCGTTTCCAGCAATTCTACGACCGTTTTTGTGCAATTGATAGTGGAGACTCATCGCGAAAAGTAGTAGATTATATTGTAAACGCAATTAAGAAGTAGGAAGGTAGTTATGAACGAAACAAAAATAGATCAAGCAGTCGCAAAACGGCGAACGTTTGCCATTATTTCTCATCCGGATGCTGGTAAAACAACGATTACGGAACAATTATTGCTTTTTGGAGGAGTTGTTCGTGAAGCTGGAACCGTTAAAGCCCGAAAATCTGGTAATTATGCAAAGTCAGATTGGATGGAAATTGAAAAGAAACGTGGAATCTCAGTAACTAGTTCGGTTATGCAGTTTGATTACCAAGGAAAACGAATCAATATTCTGGATACGCCAGGACATGAGGATTTTTCCGAAGATACGTATCGAACTTTAATGGCCGTGGATTCCGCTGTCATGGTTATTGATTCTGCAAAGGGAATTGAGCCCCAAACCAAGAAGTTGTTCCAAATTTGTAAAATGAGGGGGATTCCCATTTTTACATTTATGAATAAACTGGATCGAGATGGCCGTGAGCCTTTAGATTTGGTTAATGAATTAGAAGAAGTGTTGGGAATTGATGCTTATCCAATGAACTGGCCAATTGGCATGGGTAAAGGACTACAAGGATTGTATGATCGCTATAACCAGCGAGTGGTTTTATATCGTAAAGATGCACAGGGTAATCAGTATTTGCCACTGGATGCGGAAGGTAAACTCTCAGATAAATATCCACTGACTGAAGATAGTGCTTATCAAGATGCTGAAGGCGATATGGAGCTACTTAGTGAAGCCGGCAATTCATTTGATGAGGCCAAAATTTTATCCGGAGATTTAACGCCTGTTTTCTTTGGTTCGGCGTTAGCTAATTTTGGGGTTAAAACTTTTTTTGACAGTTATTTGAAGTATGCGCCAGCTCCCGCAGCTCATGTGGATCAAGCTGAAGAAAAAATCGAACCAGATGATCCCGAGTTTTCAGGTTTCATTTTTAAAATTCAAGCCAACATGAACCCCAATCACCGGGATCGAATTGCTTTTGTCAGAATTTGTTCAGGGGAATTTGATCGGGGGATGGATGTGACCTTACATCGAACTGGAAAGGTGATTCGTCTTTCAAATTCAACCCAGTTTATGGCTGATGCACGGCATACAGTTGAAAAGGCGGTTGCTGGCGATATTGTCGGGCTATACGATACTGGAAATTTCCAAATTGGTGATACCATTTATTCAGGAAAACATGACGTGCAGTTTGAAAAATTACCACAATTTACACCAGAACTATTTGTGCATGTTGCTGCAAAAAATGTAATGAAGCAAAAATCTTTCCATAAAGGGATTCAACAGCTGGTTCAAGAAGGGGCTGTTCAGCTCTACACAAATTATAATACGGGTGATTATATTTTGGGTGCGGTTGGTCAACTTCAGTTTGAAGTTTTCCAATTCCGGATGTTAAACGAATACCATTCAGAAGTTGTTATGGAACCAATGGGCAAGAAAATTGCTCGCTGGATCGATCCGGAACAACTGGACGAGCGGATGTCTTCTTCACGGAATCTTTTGGTAAAGGACCGTATGGATCAGCCATTGTTCTTATTTGAAAATGAATTTGCAGAACGTTGGTTTAAAGGTAAGTATCCAAAAATTAAGTTAACCGCTAAGCTGTAATTTAAGTTGTTTTATAAGGGCAAATCCAATTTATAACTTGGAATTTGCCCTTTTTTGCGATTCGTTTTTGGTAATTGGAATTTAAAGTTATCTAAAAATCTCTTAAAATACATGGTAAAGGTCTATTAAAAATACCGTTTTTCAGTTATACTTATTTAGTTTATGAACGGCTTTAAAGTTCAAATATCACTGTTGATGTGTAATGGAGGTTCAACTATGAGTCAAGCGTGGCATAAGATCCGTCGGGGATTAAATACTCGGTTTGGATTTTTCTTGTTCGCCGTTATTCTATTTTGTATAAAATCCTATATGGCCTACCAAATGAAATTCAGTTTAGGTGTTCAAGGGCATATGCAAGAACTAATTTTGGCGATTTCGCCAATTGCGACGGCTTTGTTTCTTTTTGGGATTGGTTTATATTTTCGGGGACGCTGGGCTTATTGGTGGATGATTTTAATGGACGCTATCTTATCCACGTGGTTGTTCGCAAATATTTTGTATTACCGAGAATTCTCAGACTTTATTACGTTCAATTTAATCAAGGGATCCGGATCGACATCTGATAACCTTGGTAAAAGTTTAATGGGCATCATGCGTGGAACCGATTTTTTGGTTTTTGTGGATGTGATTTTCCTAATTTTGTTATTACTCGTGCGGTTTATCAAAATTGATACGACCCGGTTCAAATTTCGTTATGCCTTGGCCACCACCGTTTTATCAATTGGTGTGTTTGGCGTAAATTTGGGCATGGCCTATAGTAATCGTTCAGGGTTGTTAACCAGAACATTCGATAATAACTATATTGTGAAGTATCTAGGTTTACAGACATATACGGCGTATGATGCGATCAAAACGTACCAGAACAGTGAACAAAAGTCGAAGGCCTCAGATGATCAACTAAAACCGATTGAGAAGTTCTTGAAAAAACATCATGTATCTTCAAACATCCAGTACAAGGGTGTGGCAAAGGGAAAAAATGTTTTTGTCATCCATCTAGAAAGTTTGCAACAATTTGTTATTGATAAGAAATGGGATGGCCAAGAAATTACGCCTAACTTGAACAAACTGTATCATGAAAAAGATACGTTGAGTTTTGATAACTTCTTTAATCAGGTTGGCCAAGGGAAAACGGCCGATGCTGAAATGATGCTTGAAAACTCTTTGTTTGGGTTGGCAGAGGGTTCCGCCATGGTTATGGATGGAACTAGCAATACTTTTCAAAGTATGCCGGCTATTTTAGATCAAAATGGCTATTCGACCGCTTCGTTCCATGGGGACGTGCCGAGTTTCTGGAACCGAGATAATGCTTATAAATCATTTGGTTATCAATATTTCTTTAGTAAAGAGTATTACAAGATCAAACCAGGATATGTCAGTGGTTACGGTATGAAAGATAAGATTTTCTTGAAGGATGCCATGAAGTACGTGGCACAACTTCCGCAACCGTTCTATGCAAAATTAATTACCGTTTCAAACCATTATCCATATTTGATTTCTAAAAAAGATGCATCAATTAAAGAATGGGATACTGGGGATCCAACGGTCGATCCGTATGTTCAGACTGCGCATTATTTGGACCAATCAATTGGTGAATTGATCAGCTATTTGAAGAAGTCTGGTTTAATGAAGAACAGTATGCTGGTCTTGTATGGTGATCATTATGGAATCTCAAACAACCACAAAGCAGCCATTGCTAAAATTCTTGGTTTAAAACAAATCGATAACTACAATTTGGCCATGTTCCAAAAGGTACCGTTCATGATTCATATGACCGGACTGAAGGGCGGTATTAACCATACTTATGGGGGCGAAATTGATGTGATGCCAACGTTAACAAATCTTTTGGGAATTAAAGACCCAGGGGCCATTCAATTTGGGCAAGATTTGTTGTCGAAGGATCGCAATCAAATTGTTGCCTTCCGTGATGGGGACTTTGTTTCACCGAAGTATACTAAGTATGGCAATGACTTGTACTTTACAAAGACGGGACAACAAATCACCGATAAAACTGCAACTGAAAAGAAAGAAGTTGCCAAGATTCAAACTTATGTCAATAAAGAATTATCCTTATCTGATTCGGTTATCAATGGTGATTTACTCCGATTCTCTAAGCATTCTTGGTTTAAGACGGTTGATAAAACTAAGTATAATTACAAGAAATCAGCTGGTCTTAAGGAATTGAGTAAAGCACAGGAAAAAGAGCCAACAAGTTTACTGAAGAAAAATAAAGGTAAATCAACCTTAGATCTTTATAAAACAGATGCACCAGAACTGGAGTCTGAAGATTCAAGTAGCAGTAGCTCTTCATCTTCATCTTCATCAGCATCATCCTCTTCTTCATCTAAATAACGTTATGTATAAGAAACTCATGGTTAAACGATTAATTTCGTTCAACCATGAGTTTTTTTGTAAATTAAGCTTTTTTGGTAGATGCAGCCTTGGTGTCAGCCACATTTTCAACGGTTAGTTCAATGTTGCCATCAGCAATCTTAGCTACAAGATTTTTTGCATCTGGATGGTCCAAATAATAATCAGCAATTCGATCTTCAATCTGTTCTTGAATTACTCGACGAAGTGGACGAGCACCCATCTTTGGATTGTAACCTAACTCAACTAATTTCTCTTCAACTGGTTCTGTCACATGCACATGTAAGCCTTGAACAGCTAACATCTGATTGACATTGCCAATCATTAAGTCAACAATTTTCATTAAGTTTTCCTTGGTGAGTGAATTAAATTCAACAATATCGTCAAAACGATTCAAGAATTCAGGTTTGAAGTAATTACCTAACTTATCCAAAACTGAGTGGGTTGTGCCTTTTGCTGCAGCACCAAAGCCAACGTCAGCTTCAACGTCACCGGTTCCGGCGTTAGAGGTCATGATAATAATTGTATCCTTGAAACTAACAGTCCGGCCTTGAGAATCCGTCAAACGACCATCATCTAGAATTTGAAGGAACATATGCATGACATCTGGATGAGCCTTTTCAATTTCATCAAGCAAGATCAAACTATATGGGTGACGACGAACTTGCTCAGTCAACTGACCGGCTTCTTCATAACCAACATAGCCAGGAGGCGAACCGATCAATTTAGAAATTGAATGTGGCTCCATGTATTCACTCATATCAAAACGAATCATTGAATCCTCTGAACCAAATAGTTCGTTTGCTAATTGCTTAGCTAATTCAGTTTTACCAACCCCAGTGGGGCCAACAAAGAGGAAGGAACCAATTGGTCGGCCAGTACCATTCAAACCGATTCGGTTTCGACGAATGGCGCGAGCAATTTTTTCAACGGCTTCATTTTGACCAATAACCTTAGCACGTAAATCTTCACCAAGATTTTGTAGTTGTTCCTGTTCACGTTTTTGTAACTCGCCAACCGGAATATCCGTTTTTTCTTCGATGATCTGTTCCATATCTTTATCAGTCACTGTTGGAATTTCACTCTGGTTAGTTGCGCCAGACTTAGTTTTTTCTAGTTTATTAACTTGGTCACGATAATAAGCGGCCCTTTCATAATCTTCGGCCTTTAAGGCGTCTTGTTTGTATTTTTCAGCATTGTCAATCTTTTGCTGAATGGTAGTTGGATCTACGGTATTAATCGTGAGGTTCTTTTTAGATCCCGCTTCATCAAGCAAGTCGATTGCCTTATCTGGTAGGAAGCGATCTTGAATATAGCGCTTAGAAAGCTTTGCTGCAGCCTTGATCGCGTCATCTGTGTAATGTACATGGTGGTAATCTTCGTATTTCTTTTGAATTCCCTGTAAGATACGAATTGATTCTTCCACACTAGGTTCGTCAACCTGAACTGGTTGAAGGCGACGTGCTAAAGCAGCATCTTTTTCAATATCCCGGTACTCATTTAAAGTAGTGGCACCAACGAGTTGAAAATCACCTCGTGCCAATGCTGGCTTCAAAACGTTACCAGCATCCATACCACCTTCAGCATTCCCAGCACCAACAATTTCGTGAATTTCATCAATAAAGACGATCATGTCTTTATTATTTTCAACTTCTTTCATAAGTTGTTGCATGCGTTGCTCAAATTGACCACGAATTCCAGTACCTTGTACTAATGAAACGACATCCAAACGGACAATTTGTTTGTTGATTAATTTTTGAGGGACGTCACCAGCGACAATTCGTTCAGCTAAACCTTCCACAACGGCTGTTTTACCAACGCCGGCTTCACCAATTAAAACGGGATTATTTTTAGTACGGCGATTTAAAATTTCAATAACCCTTGAAATTTCTGAATCACGCCCAATCACGGGGTCAATTTTTCCCTTTTTTGCCAGCTCAGTTAAATTCAGACCATATTGATCTAACAAACCACCTTTGCCATTACGTTGGTTACCACCGTTATTACCGGTAGGACCGCTTGGTTGAGTGGGGGGAACTTGCTGGTTTAATCCTTGTGGGTTTTCAACATTTCCGTTTTG
Source organism: Pediococcus parvulus (assembly GCF_007990205.1). Taxonomy (GTDB): domain Bacteria; phylum Bacillota; class Bacilli; order Lactobacillales; family Lactobacillaceae; genus Pediococcus; species Pediococcus parvulus. The sequence continues at coordinate 110,570 of NZ_BJWE01000002.1, forward strand.
CATTGCGCGGAAAATGTCATCTAAATTCCCAAATCCAAATGGGTCTTGTGCCATGTTTGCGGCACCTCCATTTCCTAAGTTATTTCCTTCTTGTTGTTTTAGAAGTTGATAGCAATTTTGACAAAGATTAATCTGCATCCGTTGTCCATTGACATTGGTATACAAATGAATCGTTGCTTCGTTCTTATGACAATTTTGACATAACATTTTGCTGTCTCCTTTCAAAGAATCAAGGTCAAAAATGTTTGACCAACTTTGACCATGACCATATTATAACGCGCCAAAAAAATTGTGCAAGCAATTTTTATCGAAAAATAACTATCTTAAAATCTACTTGTAAGGCGTTTTTGTAGGTTCAAAAACTAGTTTAGCACTTTGACATATAGAGTGCCAATATTTGAACTTTGTATCGTTTTCAGCTAAACTGAGTTTACTTTATAAAGGCAGGTGATCAAATGGCACGAGATTTTTCGAATTTATTGGAACAGCTCAGACAAGGAACAATTAAAGAATTAACGGTTGAACCAGATGAATTTTCAGAATTTCAACCTATCTATATGAAGTATGATCAGCGAAAACGCGTAATTGGATCGGCTCAACGAAGTGGGAAAGTAGTTTATCACTTTGAAACTCATGAAAACGGTGAACATTAATTTCACTTTTATTCGTGAAAGGGCTTGTAAAAATTTCGAGAAATTGCTATCATCAATGGGAAAGGCTGATTAATTGTTAGTAAGATGAATGCTATGTTCGTTTTATAACTTATAAAGAAAGCCCTTACTAAACTTATATTTTTAAAGGAGATCGATTTATAATGGAAACACGAGACTTTCATATTATTGCAGAAACAGGTATTCACGCACGTCCAGCTACTTTATTAGTACAGGCAGCAAGCAAATTTAACGCTGATGTTAAGTTAACTTACAAAGACAAATCAGTTAACTTGAAGTCTATCATGGGTGTTATGTCATTAGGTGTTGGTCAAAACGCTGATGTGACCGTATCTGCTGATGGCGATGACGAAAAAGAAGCTATTGAAGCTCTTGCAGATACAATGAAAAAGGAAGGACTTTCTGACTAATGGCAAAACAATTGAAGGGAATTGCTGCCAGTGATGGCGTTGCAATTGCGAAAGCATATATGCTTGTCGACCCTGATCTGTCATTTGATAAGAAAACAATTGATAATCCAGATGCTGAGATTAAACGTCTTCAAGACGCTTTAGACGCATCTAAAGCAGAACTAGAGTTAATTAAGAGTAAAGCTGCTAAAAGCCTTGGTGAAGAAGAAGCCGAAGTTTTTGAGGCCCACATTACGATTCTATCAGATCCAGAATTGATTGGTAATATTGAAGACAAGATCAAGAATGACAGCGTTAATGCTGAACAAGCATTAAAAGATGTCACTGACGGTTTTATTGAAACTTTTGAAGCAATGACTGATAATCAGTACATGCAAGAACGTGCCGGAGACATTCGTGACGTGACAAAGCGTGTCTTGAGTCATTTATTAGGCGTTGAATTGCCTAACCCAGCTTTAATTGATTCAGAAGTTGTAGTCGTCGCTCATGATTTAACACCAAGTGATACTGCTCAGTTGGATCGTAAGTTTGTTAAGGGATTCATTACAGATATTGGTGGCCGAACATCACATTCTGCAATTATGTCCCGTACTTTGGAAATTCCAGCTATTGTTGGAAGCGAAAAAGCAACAACAGATATTAAAGCTGGCGATACCGTTGTGATTGATGGGATGCATGGACTGGCACTCGTTAACCCAGATGCTGATGAAGTTGCAAAATATCAAAAAATGCAAAAAGACTTTTTGGCTCAAAAAGCTGAATGGGAAAAACTTCGTGATGAAAAGACATCGTCGAAGGATGGCGTTCATTTTGATTTAGCAGCTAATATTGGTACCCCTGATGACATCAAAGGTGTTATTGATAATGGTGCTGGAGCTGTTGGCTTGTTCCGTTCTGAGTTTTTGTACATGGATTCAAGCGAACTACCAACTGAAGACGACCAGTTTGAAGCTTACAAACAAGTTGTTTCAGGAATGAACGGCAAACAAGTTGTTATTCGGACCATGGATATTGGTGGAGACAAGCAATTGCCATACTTACCACTTCCGGACGAAATGAACCCATTCTTGGGTTATCGTGCTATCCGAATTAGCTTGGATCGGACAGATTTGTTCCGAACACAATTACGAGCTTTGTTGCGAGCATCTGCTTACGGTAAACTTGCAATCATGTTCCCAATGATTGCAACTGTTGCTGAATTTAAGAAAGCTAAAGCCATTTTTGAAGATGAAAAGCAAAAGATGGTTAAGGCTGGAACTAAGATCGGTGATAACATCCAAGTTGGTATGATGATGGAAATCCCTGCTGCCGCTATGATTGCTGACAAGTTAGCTAAATATGTTGACTTCTTCAGTATTGGTACAAACGATTTGATTCAATACTCATTTGCTGCAGATCGTGGTAATGAAAAAGTTTCATATTTGTATCAACCATATAATCCATCCCTATTGCGTCTTATTAAAAACACAATTGATGCTTCTCACAAAGAGGGCAAGTGGACTGGTATGTGTGGTGAAATGGCCGGCGACCAAACTGCTGTTCCAATTTTAATGGGACTTGGTTTGGACGAATTCTCAATGAGTGCAACTTCAGTTTTGAAGACTCGTTCATTGATGAAACGCTTGGACACCAAAGAAATGAAGAAATTAGCCGATAAGGCCGTTACTGAAGCAGAAACTAACGACGATGTCATCAAACTCGTTAACGATGCAATTAAGTAACAAAATTTAGTTTTAGATAAGTCTCTGGGGATCTTTAAAT